>JALHNX010000093.1 GCA_022843305.1 Pyrinomonadaceae bacterium
CGCCTTTGAAACTCGACATCAAAGACATCAAGGGAAACGAAAACAAATACCGCGTGGACTTTGCGGAAGTTCGCGGGCAAAATTCGGCAAAACGCGCGTTAGAGATCGCCAGCGCAGGCGGACACAATATTCTGATGATCGGCTCGCCCGGTTCGGGCAAAACGATGCTGGCAAAGCGTCTGCCGACGATTTTGCCGCCGCTCGAATTTGAAGAAGCCTTAGAAATCACGAAAATTCATTCAGTCGCGGGACTGACGGGAAAATCGGGTTTGATAACCGAAAGACCTTTCAAAAATCCGCATCACACGGTTTCGCAAGCCGGACTGATCGGCGGCGGTTCGATTCCGAAACCCGGCGAAGTCAGTTTAGCGCACCTGGGCGTTTTATTCCTGGACGAACTGCCCGAATTCGACCGAAGCACTCTCGAAGTTCTGCGCCAACCGATGGAAGACAAAGAAGTTACGATCTCACGCGCCGCAACTTCTTTGACATTTCCGAGCAATTTTATGCTCGTCGCTTCGATGAATCCGTGTCCGTGCGGATATTACGGCTCACAGCGCGAATGCAAATGCTCACCGCCGATAATTCAGCGTTACGTCGGCAAAATTTCGGGACCGCTGATGGACAGAATTGACATTCACATTGACGTTCCGGCGGTAAATTTCAAAGAACTGCGCGGCAAAGGCGTTCCCGTCGGCGAAAGCTCGGAAACGATTCGCGCCAGGGTTATCAAAGCGCGTGAAATTCAGCTCGAAAGGCTTTCAGGCGAAAACATTTTTTCAAACTCGGCAATGTCGCCGACGCAGATTCGCAAGTTCTGCGCGTTGGACGCGGACAGCGAAAACCTGCTCGAACGCGCGATGCTCAAACAAGGTCTTTCGGCGCGGGCGCACGATAGAATCTTAAAAGTTTCGCGGACGATTGCCGATTTGGACGGAAAAGAAAACATTCAGCCGCAGCACATCAGCGAAGCGATAAATTACCGTTCGCTCGACAGAAATTATTGGACTTAACGTCTAAAAGTCCCTTCGCAGCTATTGGACATCCATTTTTTTCTTTACAATTATTGTCAGATTGCCTTTGAAATTTGCGTCTAAAATGCAAAACTTAACGATTAACGTAAATATAAAAGATGACTACAGCTGAAAATTTAATCGGATTTGAAAACATACGGCAGACAATCCCGCATTTTTGTCTGGAATCTTTTCGCCGCCATAACAAACCGGACGCTTTGAGCTATAAAATCGAAGAATCCTGGAATCATATTTCGGGCGCGGAAGTTATCGAAAAAATAAAAAATCTCGCGCTCGGGCTTGCCGGTTACGGCGTTAAAGCGGGCGATAAGATTGCGATAATCTCCGAAAATCGCCCCGAATGGTCGCTGACCGATCTGGCGATTTTGTCGCTTCGCGCCGTTAATGTGCCGATCTACACGACGCAGGCGGTCGAGCAAATCCGCTACATTCTGGAAGATTCGGGCGCGAAAATGCTTTTTATTTCGGGCAAGAAACTTTTCAAACACGCGCAGGCGGCGGTCGAAAGCGTCGAAACGCTCGAAAAGATCGTTTTCTTTGACGAAGATTCGCTGCCCGAAAACGACAGCCGCGCACTTAAATTTTCCGACATCGAACGGCGCGGCGCGGAAGCCGACAAAATTGATTCGCAAGCCTTTGAAAATTTTCTCGAAAAAATCAGCACCGACGATTTGGCGACGATTATTTATACATCAGGCACGACCGGCGAACCGAAAGGCGTAATGCTGACGCACGAAAATTTCGTTACGAATGTAATCGCCGTCTCAAAAGGTTTGCCGATCAAATCAAACGACCGCTCGCTCGCGGTTTTGCCGTTGTCGCATATTTTTGAACGGACGGTTTTTTACGTGCTTTGCGCCAACGGCGTGGCGATTCATTATTGCGCCGCGTTTGAACTGATCGCCGGACATCTGCATGAAGTTAAACCGACGATTATGACCGCCGTGCCGCGTCTTTTCGAGCAGGTTTATCATAAGATCGTCAAAAAAGGAAAATCCGCCGGCGGCTGGAAAACATCGCTTTTCGATTGGGCTTTAGAAGTCGGGCAGGAATATTGGACGGCAAAGGATATGCACAAATCCGTTTCGCCTGTTTTGGCGGGAAAACACGCTTTGGCAAGCAAATTAGTCTTTTCAAAATGGCGCGAAGGCGTTGGCGGCTCGTTACGGTTCTTTGTTTCGGGCGGCGCGCCTTTGTCGAAGAAATTGTCTTACGCTTTCTGGGGCGCGGGAATTCCTATTTTGCAGGGCTACGGAATGACCGAAGCCTGCGTAACCTGCGCGAATCGTCCCGAAGACAACAAAGTCGGCTCAATCGGTACGCCGTTTGATGAAATCGAAATGACAATCGGCGCACAGGACGAAATCCTGATTCGCGGGCGCAACGTGATGCGCGGCTATTACAACAAACCCGAAGAAACCGCGAAGGTAATTGACGAAGACGGCTGGTATCATACGGGCGATGTCGGCTATAAGGACGAAGACGGACATTTTTACGTCACCGACCGTCTGAAGGATTTGTTTAAATTGTCGAACGGAAAATATGTCGCGCCGCTGCAGGTTGAAAGTCTTTTGAAACAATCGGCACTCGTTTCACAGGCAATCGTTGTCGGCTCAGGCAGAAAACAAGTCGGCGCGTTGATCGTTCCCGATTGGGAAACTTTGAAGCAAACCTTAAAAGAAGAAGGAATAAAGGCGGAAGGCTCGCGCGAAGAACTTTGCGAAAATCCGTATGTCGTCAAGCGCGTTCAGAAAGATGCGGTTGATTTGACCCGCGAATTAAACGATTACGAACGCGTCAAAAGAGTTTATCTTCTGCCGCGCGAATTTTCGATTGATAAAGGCGAAATGACTCCGACGCTCAAAATAAAACGCGGCGTGATTGACGAAAAATACGGAGAAGCGATTGACGAGATTTGCGGAAGCTGATTCGGAATTCGGGATTTATAAAAAAGTATTAGAAATCGGTGAGCTTTGTATTATCCGGGTTTTTGTTAAAAAGTCTTTTGAGCAAGGAATTATCTTTATGTTTATTGCTTAAAAGGGCTTCCGCCAATTCATAAAGCGGTTTCGGAATTTCGGCGTTTTCAACCACCGTTTCTTCCGATTGCGGATAATGTGCGTAAAAATCAATCTCGGCGGCGCAGAATTCGCAGAATCTTAAATGCACGGTGATGCGCTCTTTTTCTCGCATCGCAATCTTTCCGATTTGGAAAGCCAGCAAGTCGTTCGACAAAGGACAATTTGGACTTTTACGAAATTTAGTCATTTTTGGTAAAAACATAAACTAATTTATTAGAAAATTTTCCCGTGTCGAACAAATAATCAGAACAGGAAAAATTCAGACTGTTACAAAAAAATAAATCTATAATGCCGCTTTGCTTCCAAAACATTATTCATAAATTTTAAGTTTTTTTTTCGCAAACTTTGATTTTTTTATAAATCAACGAGGTAAGTCTTTGTTTTCTAGCAATTTACGTCAAAATGTTTAACATAGTAAAAAAATAGAAAAAATAGTTGCTCAAATTGGGAATAATTGCTAACATCTTAAATGTAGTTGATTTGGAACAAAAAGCGTTCCGGTTGACTACCCGCCAAATTAACCGCATTGCTCGGTGGTTAATTTTAGGGTTTTACCCTTATCAAAAAATTAAACAAAAAATTAATTAAGGCTTTGCGGAGTAAAATCTCAATCGGGAAGAGATTTCCGCTGACAGGGCAGGGCATCGCTATCTGAAAAAACGAATCACAAAATTAAACCATCGGACAAGCTAAATATGAGTGCAATCAAACAGCAGGAGCGTCTCCCAAAGACGATACAGAACCGGCAGATAAAGATTGGCAAATGGACGGAAAGCCTCAAGGTTTCCGACGTTAATCGAATCTGGACGGAACTGCATCGGATAGTTTCATCGCATCCTTTAGTCAGAGCGTCAAAGAGCGCGGGCTTTCTTATCGAAGAAGGCAAATACAATGCTTACACGGATTTAACACAGGAACTTTTTGTCGCGCTGTTAAGCAAAGAGCGTTTTCAGCACTATCTCGACGCGGGAATGACGGACGCGGAAATCGAGGCGGAAATCAGCCAGATCGAATTGACGAATCTGCTGACGGCGGAACTTCGCAAACGCTATCCCGAAAGCTATCGGCTGGCGCGGCGCGTTTCGACCCTGATTCAAACCAGCAAGACTTTCAGACGTTTCGATAATATCAATACGCCGGATATTCATCGCCGTTTAGCCGACCGAACTTACGGTTTGGCGGAATGGACGGACAAAAAAACGCGCCGTAACGTTCAGGAAATGGAAGAGCGCGTTAAGGTTGTTTCGTTTCACAGCCGCGATACGCGAATGGTCGGCTGCACGGGCGATGCGCAAATCGTCATCAGCAATGTTGATTTGGAAAAATTGATCGTTAAGGTTTTCAAAGCGATTGATTCGCCGGTTGATGTCCGCTCGCTGCGTTCGTTCGTGATGTCGCGTCTGCCGGTGATGGATATTTATCTCGTGCCAATCGGCGGTTCGGGAAGCGATGACGACGAAAACGGCAAATACGAATTTGAACACGCCGATACGCGCGAAAACCCCGAACAAGGATTTTTGCGGCAGGAAGCCGAAGTTCTGGCAACCGAATTTGTTGACGGATTCTTACAAAACCTGAACAAATCGGTGCGCGGCAAAGCCAAACAATATGATCGAATGATCAGTGTTTTGTGGCATTGCTATCTGACGAGTAACGGCGGAACGCAATTGGAAGTCGCGGAAATGCTAGGCGTATCTGATTCGCTCGTGTCGGATTACCGCAAACGCATCGAAGCAAATCTGCAATCGCTATCGTTTAACGGCGTCAACGAAGCGCGGCAATTTGAAAAAGCCTTAAAACGAAAGGTGCGCGACATAATCGCCTACGAAAACGAACACGTCGCCGTCTGAAATCTCCGCAAATCTCTTACAATCCGCAAATTAAAGTGCTAAGATGTCATCCGAGAATTTTTTCATCAAACCCGAAAAATTAAACTTGAACGCGCTTTTATCCACAAACGCGATGATGCGAAACTTTAAAAATGTCTGCCGACAAAACAAACGCCTCAGATTACAAAAACCTTACGCCGACGGCTAAACGCGGCGAAAAAAACTCATCCCCGCCATCCTCGCTCAAGGCTCCGAAAAACTCACAAAACAAAACTCACGAAAAAGAAGAAAACTCACAAAGCCTAATCAACCCCCATCACAAAAATCCCAATCCGAATCCGTCCGAATCGTTTGCTTCGAACTTTGAAACAACGACTCGGACGGATATTTTTACTGCACCCGAAAACGGTTCGGAAAAGCTGGAAGATTTGCCTTACGCCGAACGCCAAAAACGCCAAAAGACGGAAAAAAAAGCGGAAAAAGACCGGCGGCTTTTGAGCGATGAAAATTGGCTCCGGCGTAACGGTCATACGTTCAGTTATGTAGGGCTTTATATTTTTTCGATTCTCGTTCTTTTTCGCCCGTATGAACTCGTTCCGCAGCTTTCGTTTCTTTCGGCGACCGCTTTTTTTTTCGCGTTGGCGACGCTGCTGATCTACGTTCCGACGCAGCTTGCGACCGAAGGAAATCTGACGGTGATGAGTACGGAAGTCAAAGCCATCTTAGCAATGACTCTGCTCGCGCTTTTCACGATGCCGATTGCCAAACATCCGCCGACCGCGTGGGAAACGTTTAACGATACGTTTATCAAAGCCGTTTTGATGTTTATCGTGATGATCAATGTTTTGCGGACGCGCCGCCGCTTGATGGGTTTGATGTGGCTTTCGCTGGCGGTCGCTTGTGTCCTCAGTTATCAGGCGTTAGACCTTTTTATGAAAGGCGAACTGCTGGCGGAAGGTTATCGCGCCGGCGCGGAAATCGGCGGAATGTTCGGCAATCCGAACGATTTGGCGCTGCATCTGGTAACAATGATTCCGCTCGCGGTTTGTCTCGGAATCGCGTCGAAAAGCAAAATAATGCGGCTTCTTTATTTTGCGATGGCGACGCTTTTCGTGTCGGCAAATTTCGTGACGTATTCGCGCGGCGGATTTTTGGGATTGATCGCCGCATCCGTTCTTTTGGCGTGGAAACTGGGACGCAAAAATCGTCTGAACGTGATGGCGGTTTCCGGCGTTGTCGGTTTGCTGGTTATTCTGCTCGCGCCGGGAAATTACGGCTTGCGGATTTTATCAATTTTCATTCCCGGACTCGATCCGGTCGGTTCATCCGACCAGCGGCGCGAACTTCTGGAACGTTCGATTCTCGTTACCTTAAGAAATCCGTGGGGCATAGGCATCGGAAATTTTCCGATTGTCGGCGTTCGCAATCTCGTGACGCACAACTCTTTTACGCAGGTTTCATCGGAAATCGGTCTTTTGGGACTTTTGGCTTATCTGATTTTTATGATCAGCCCGTTCCGCAAACTCGGCGCAATTGAACGCACCGAATTTGCGAAAGACGAACACGATTGGTTTTATTATCTCGCAATCGGTTTGCAGGCGAGCATTGTCGCTTATCTGGTTTCCAGTTTTTTCGTTTCCGTAGCGTATAATTGGTTTATTTATTATCTGATAGCGTATGCCGTCGCATTCAGAAGAATTTATCAAATCGAGAGAGGCTTGAAGGAAGAAGTCAAATCCGAGCCTTTAGTGCCGAATTTTTGGAGCGCGAAAACAAATTGAGTTTTGAGTCCCGCCTTCAGGCGGCAATACTCTCAATAGCAGACAAGCGCGAATGTGGCGAAAAAGCCGCCTGAAGGCGGGACTCAAAACAATTGAAAAATGTTTTATCTGACTGCACAAATCATTTTCTGGTGCTCGATTGCCGCGTTATTTTATGTTTACGTCGGCTATCCGCTGCTGGTTTATCTGGTCAGCCTGATTGCGCCGAAAAAAATAAAACGCGGCGTGATCGAACCGAAAGTGACGATTTTGATAACCGCTTACAACGAAGAAAAAGCGATCCGCGCCAAGATCGAAAACACATTTGCGATTGATTACCCGAAAGAGAAACTCGAAATTCTCGTCGCGTCCGACGGTTCGACCGATAAGACCGACGAAATCGTCAAAGAATTTGCGCCGCGCGGCGTGCGGCTTTTCCGTCAGGAAGGCAGAATGGGCAAAACCGTCACGCAAAACAACGCCGTCGCGCAGTCAACGGGCGAAATAATTTTGTTTTCCGATGCGACGACCGATTACAAACCCGATGTTTTGCGCGAGATTCTGCCGAATTTTGCCGATGAAACCGTCGGCTGCGTCGCGGGAAAACTGATTTACGTTGACGATTCGGCATCGAACGTCGGCAAAGGCGCGCAGAAATATTGGAACTACGAAACGTTTCTGAAACAGTCTGAATCGAACGCCTGTTCGCTGATCGGCGCGTCGGGCTGTCTTTACGCCGTCCGCAAATCGGCGTATCGTCCGATGTATGCCGAGGCGTGTTCCGATTTTTTGATCTGCACGGTTGTTTACGAACAAGGCTTGCGCTCGGTTTATGAGCCGAACGCGGTCTGCGCGGAAGACACGAACCGGCAGACCGATAAAGAAATGCGGATGCGCGTCCGCGTCATTTCGCAAACCTTTACGGATTTGTGGCGCAACCGCCAAATGATGAATCCTTTGCGCAGCGGTTTTTATGCGGTCGAACTTGTTTCGCACAAAGTTTTGCGCTATTCGGTGCCGCTTTTTCTGCTTTTGATTTTTGTTTCGAACGCGGTTTTGATTCCGCATTCACTGTTTTTCGACATCGCTTTTATCGCGCAAATCTGCTTTTATCTGCTGGCATTTGTCGGTTTGGCGTTTGAGAAAATGGGCGTCAAGATCGGCGTTTTGGCGATACCTCATTATTTCGTGCTGGCAAATCTGGCTTCCGTCCTCGGCTTTTACAAATTCCTGCGCGGCGAACGCTACGCGGCGTGGGAGCCGATTCGTGAAAAAAATGAGGAAGCCGAAGCGGTTTCGACCTTTAATCAAACGGTATGAATGTTTACGTGGAAGAAAAATTCGCCGATTGCGGGCAAATCAAACAAAGAATCAAAAATTTGCACGTCGGCAAACAGGCGGTCGAAACGCCGAAGGTCAGCGTTATTATTCCCGCTTTCGACATCGCGCCGTTCGTCAAAGAAACGCTCGATTCGGTTTTCGCGCAAACCTACAATAATTTTGAAGTCATCCTGATTAACGACGGTTCGCACGATTCGGACGATTTGAAAATTGCGCTCGAACCTTATTTTGAACGCATCGTTTTTGCCGAACAGGAAAATTTGGGCGCGTCGCGCGCGCGAAACACGGCGATCTGTCTTTCAAAAGGCGAATATCTCGCCTTTTTGGATGGCGACGACATCTGGCATCCCGATTTTTTGTTGTCGCAGGTCGAGTTTTTGGAAATAAACGACTTCGATATGATTTACTGCGATGCCGAGCTTTTTGGCGAACCGCTTTTTGAAGGTGAAAAATACACGCGCACCTCGCCTTCGCGCGGAAAAGTTTCGACGGAAAGTTTGATCAGCGCGGAATGCAACGTAATAACTTCCGGCACTTTGCTGAAAAAAGATTGGCTTGAACGGCTCAATATGTTCGACACTGAACTTTCGCGGATGCAGGATTTCGATTTGTGGTATCGTTTGGCAAAAAACGGCGCACGCATCGGTTATCAAACCGCCGTTCTGGTCAAATACCGCGTTCGCGCGGACAGTCTTTCGGGAACAAATGTCGAACGGTCTTACCGGAACATTCGCGCTTTGAACGTGATTCGGGAAAAATACGGCTTAACCGAATCGGAAAATCGCATTTGGGAAAAACAGATGCTCGTTTACGAAGCCGAATACGAACTCGAACAGGGAAAATTCAGCCTCACAAACGGCGATTTTTCAGGCGCGCGGGCGCATATCGCCAAGGCGAACAAATATTTTCGCAAACCGAAACTGTTTTTGCTGATGACCTTGCTGAAAATCTCACCGAAGTTCGCCTTAAGGCTTTTCAAAAAATTCCGTCCGGCGGAATATTCGTTTATCGCCCCGCCAAAATCGTAGTATTCTTGGAAATGTAGCACGGACTCTATTCTGTGCGCTGCGGGCGCAAACTGAAGTTTGCGCTACATCTGAAAACGTGGAAGAAACCCTGAAAACACCGCTCTCGCTGAAATCGCAAAGCGCGTGGCTTTTGTTCGCAAAAGTCATCGGCTTTGTTTTTAGCTTTCTTCTGCCTTTGCTGGTCGTCAGGTTTCTGACGCAGGATAATGTCGGCGTTTACCGGCAGGTTTTTCAGGTTGTGGCGACGATGGTGGCGATTCTGCCGCTCGGCGTTTCGATGAGCGCGTATTATTTTCTTTCGCGCGACGCGACGCGACGCGCTTCAGCCGTTTTCAATATCCTGATTTTCAATTTCGCGGTCGGCGGTGCGGCGTGTCTTTTGCTTTTCGTTTACCCGCAAATCCTGGGCAATATTTTTCAAAACGAAGAAATGACGCGGCTTGCGCCGAAGATCGGAATTGTCATCTGGCTCTGGATTTTTTCGTCGTTTCTTGAAACGGTCGCAATCGCCAATCAGGAAGCGCGAACGGCGACCGCGTTTATAATTTTAGCGCAGTTTACAAAAGCTCTTTTGATGGTCGGCGCGGTCGTTTTATTCGGAAGCGTCGAAGCGTTTGTCTATGCCGCGATAATTCAAGCGGCTTTGCAAACGCTCGTTTTGCTCGTCTATCTCAATTCGCGTTTTCCGCGATTCTGGACGAGTTTTGATCTCGAATTTTTCCGCGAACAGCTCGTTTACGCGTTGCCGTTCGGTTTTGCCGGACTGCTCTGGACGATGCAGACCGATATTCACAATTATTTTGTCGGCTATCGTTTCAGCGCGGCGGAATTTGCCGTTTATGCTTTCGGATGTTTTCAAATTCCTTTAATTGCGATGCTTTCCGAGTCGGTCACGTCGGTGCTGATTCCGCGAATGAGCAAGCTGCAAACCGAAAACGACAAACCCGAAATGATTCGCCTGACCGTCCGCGCGATGCAGAAACTGGCGTTTTTTTATTTTCCGATCTACGTTTTTCTGATGATTACGGCGCAAACTTTTGTTATCACGCTTTTCACGCGAAATTACGCGGCAAGCATCCCGATCTTTATGATAAATCTGACGCTTTTGCCGTTTTTAATTTGGGTTCTTGACCCGATTGTCCGTTCTTACAAAGAACTCGGCAGATTTCTGCTTATCTTAAGGGTTTTTATTTTCATCGCGCTCATTGCCGCGCTTTATTTCGGTATTCAAAACTTCACTTTAAGCGGAATGATTGCGATTGTCGTCGTTACGACCATCATCGAAAAATTCATTTCGTCCATCGCCGTTTTGCGAAAACTCGAAGTTAAACGCGCCGATATTTATTTGCTTAAAGACATCGGAAAAACCGCCGTTTGTGCGTTGCTTGCCGGAATTTTTACATTTTTGTTCTATTGGCAGCTTAACGCAAAACTCGCCGCTTTCGGCACAGATTTAGCGCAGGATGTTTTCGGATTTTCAAAAACGAGCGTCATAGATTTAGTTTCGGGCGTTCTGGTTTTAGGCGCGTGTTTTCTGATTTTTACGCCGATCTATCTATTAAGCGCAAACTTTTTCGGCATTATTGACGACGACGAAAAGAAATTTGCCGGTGAAAAATGGACAAAGCTGACTAAAATCTTCAAGCCGAAAATCAAACTGACGCAGGACTCTGGACTCAAGACTCTCGATTAATTTTTATGTGCGGAATTGCCGGATTTATCTCAAAAGAAAAGAATCTGCCGACGGCGGAACGCGCCGGTTTGCTCGACCGAATGTGCAAAATTATCACGCATCGCGGACCCGACGAACAAGGCACGATTGTCAAAGACCGCGCCGCGCTCGGAATGCGGCGGCTTTCGATCATTGATCTCAAAAGCGGACAGCAGCCGATTTTCGATTGTTCGGGACGTTTGGCGATAGTTTTTAACGGCGAAATTTACAATTATCAGCAACTCAAAAAGGATTTGGAATCGCGCGGGCATAAATTCAAAACCAATTCCGACACCGAAACGATTGTTCACGCCTACGAAGAATTCGGCGCGGATTGTGTCGCGCATCTGCGCGGAATGTTCGCGTTTGCGATTTACGATTTTCAGGCGGAAACGCTTTTCATCGCCCGCGACCGGGTTGGCAAAAAGCCGCTTTTTTATAGTTTGACCGAAAAAGGCAATTTCGTTTTCGGTTCGGAACTGAAAGTTTTGATCGAACACGGCGAAATCTCGAAGAAAATTGATTTTTCGGCACTCGATTCGTATTTGACTTTCGGTTACGTGCCGGAAGAATTCTGCATTTTCAAAGACGTTCACAAACTCGCGCCCGGACATTTTTTGCTTTTCAAAAACGGCGAAATTACGACGCGAAAATATTGGGATTTCGATTATTCGGAAAACACGGAAATAAAATCGGAAGCCGAATATATCGAAGGTTTGCGCGAAAAAATCAAAGAAGCCGTCAAAATTCGTTTGATCTCGGAAGTTCCGCTCGGCGCATTTTTGAGCGGCGGCGTTGATTCTTCGTCAATCGTCGGAATGATGTCGCAGATTTCCCCTGAAAAACCGGTCAAAACCTTCTCGATCGGTTTTAACGAGGACACTTTTAACGAACTGAAATTTGCGCGAATGGCGGCGAAACATTTCAACACCGAACATCACGAATTCATCGTTACGCCCGATCTGGTCGAAACGGTTGACGATCTCGTTTGGCATTTTGACGAACCGTTTGCCGATTCATCGGCTTTGCCGACCTATATGGTTGCAAAAATGGCGCGAGATTTTGTGACGGTCGTGCTTTCGGGCGACGGCGGCGACGAGCTTTTTGCGGGCTACACACGCTACGTGACGGACAGAAAAAGAAGCGGTTTTGAAAAACTTCCGCGCATCGTTCGGCAAAACCTTCTGAAACCTTTGAGCGAAGCCTTGCCGCACGGCGCGAAGGGCAAAAATTTCCTTTACAACACTTCGCTCGACGCGGTTGACCGCTACATTGACAGCGTTTCGCATTTTGGAAACTTAAAGAAAATCGGACTTTATTCAAATGCTTTAAGAGAAAATCTGAACGGCGAACTCAGCAAAGCCGAAACGATTTTCAGACAATTTGCCGCAAGCGTTCGTTCGGGGAATCCAACCGATAAACTGCTTTATCTCGACAGCAAAACTTATCTGCCGTCGGATATTTTGACAAAAGTTGACCGGATGACGATGGCTGTGTCGCTCGAAGCGCGGGTTCCGCTGCTCGACCACGAACTGATCGAGTTTGTCCAAAAAATTCCGGCGCAGTTGAAATTGAAAGGAACGGAAACCAAATATATTTTCAAAAAAGCGATGGAAGGCATCGTGCCGAACGAGATTTTATATCGTGAAAAACAAGGCTTCGGCGTGCCGATTAACGAATGGATAAATTCGCAGTTGAAAGACCGGATTCACGGCATTCTGAGCGAAAAAAGAACGCTCGAACGCGGATATTTCGAGCCGAAATACGTCCGAATTCTGCTTGAAGAACACACGAAAAACCGCCGCGACCATTCGCATTCGCTCTGGATTTTATGGATGCTCGAACTCTGGCATCGAAGATTTGTTGACTAAAGATTGACGGAAAAAAGGAGGGTTAATAAAATGCTCGCAAATTACGAAGAATACGCAAACGAATCGTTGAAAAAATTCGCCGCCCGCGAAACGGCGAAACGCTATCTGCTGGTTGACGCGGTGAAGGATTTGCGACCGGAAAAAGTTCTTGATTTGGGCTGCGGCGCAGGACAGGAACTTCTTCCGTTTCTCGAAAAAACCGAAGCCGTCTGCGTCGGCGTTGACGTTGCGCCGGAACTCGGCAAAATGACGACGGAAATGTTCGCGGGCGAAAAACGCGCCGTGTTCGTTCGCTCGGAAGGCGAGAAAATGCCTTTTGCGGACAACAGTTTCGATGTTGTTTTATGCCGCGTCGCGCTGCCTTATATGAATAATCAACGCGCGATTTCCGAAATTTCGCGGATTTTGAAGCCCGACGGTGTTTTACTGCTGAAAACTCACGCCCCAATGTTTTATTTCGGGATGATTCTTGAAAGATTAAAAACCTTCAGCGCGAGACAGATCGCCTATCCGCTGATTTGTCTGGCGGCAAGTTTCTGGCATCTTTTGACCGGACGGCAACCTCAAAAAGGTTTCTGGCAAGGCAAGGAAGTTTTTCAAACACGCGCGTTTTTGGAAAAGGAATTTGCGAAAAATAATCTGAAAATCGCGGGCGTTTTGCCTGACGATAACATCAAAACGCCGTCTTTTTATGTCGTTAAAACGGCGCTGCTGAAAATGTTTTTTACCGCGCAGGCGGTCGGCGAATACGGTTTCGCCCTGTAGGATTTTTATAAAAATGTCAGCCGAACAGACAACTTTTTTCACCAAACTGAAATGGAATTTGCCGTGGCTCGCGCGTTATCCGTTCGAGCGCGCCGCCAATCGTTTACAGCAAAACGCTTTCGAGAAAAAACACATAATTTTCACCGTCGCCAACCATTTCGAGCCGAGCTGGAGCGCAAACGGTCTGCTCGATTTAACCGCGCAGCTTCGCCGTCTGGACGAATGGCGCGAAATGGCAAGCAAAACCGGCGAAGCCGTGCGCGATTGCGAAGGCACAAAATTTCGCCACACGAATTTTTATCCCGCCGAACAATATGCGCCCGAAATCTTGGACAAAATGGCAGAGCTTCAAGCCGAAGGTTTGGGCGAAACCGAAATTCACCTGCATCACGGTGTTGACGCGCCCGACACGGCTGAAAATCTGCGGAAAGTTTTAACCGATTTTCGGGATTGTCTGGCTGAAAGACACAAACTTTTGTCGCGTTTCGACGGCGCGGGCGAGCCGAAATACGCGTTTGTTCACGGCAATCTCGCGCTTGCAAACTCCTGCGGCGGAAGATTTTGCGGCGTTGACGAGGAAATGCAGATTCTTGCGGACACCGGCTGTTACGCCGATATGACGCTTGCCTCCGCGCCCGACGAATCGCAGGTCGCCGTGATAAATAAAATCTACGAATGCGGTTTTCCTCTGACGGAAAAAGTTCCGCATCGCGCCGGAAAATCGGTCGAAGCCGGACGCAATCATTTGCAAATGCCTCTGATTTTTACGGGACCGCTGGTTTTCAATTGGACGCGACGGATAAAAGGTTTGCCCGTTCCGCGTCTCGAAGACGGCGCGTTGGTTCATAATCAGCCGATGGATCTGGCGCGTTTCAATCGCTGGAAAAACGCGAATATTACGGTCAAAGGTCGGACGGATTGGATTTTTGTCAAACTTTACTGTCACGGATTTTTCGATCACGACCAATCTGCCTGCATCGGCGAAGGCGCACGCGAATTTTTCGGCAAGATAATTGAAAACGGCGAAAAAACGGGCGATTACAAAGTCTATTTCGCGTCGGCGCGCGAGGCGGCGAATATGGTTTTCGCGGCGGTTGACGGGCAGAAAGGAACGCCGGGCGAATTTCGCGACTATCGTTTGAAAACGATTCAAAAATAGTATTACAAACTTTAGTTTGTCGCGCCCGCCGATTTCAAAAAGACGATTAGCGGCAAACTAAAGTTTACCGTACAAAAAAAACTAAAATTCCGCGCGCTTTAAAAGTTTCTATCCGGAACTTGTTAAATTTACAGCTCTCATCGTTTTAGCGAGAAAATCGATATGAATCCGCTGGATAAGCTCAAAAAATTGAAAGGTCGAAGCTGGACGGAAATTCGCTCGCGGGGCGAACAGGCGTTTTCCGTCTATTCCGAAAAAATCGGTTTGGGCGGCAAACTGCCGACCGATAACGAACTGCTCGAACTTCTCAATAAGTCGGTTTTCGGCAAGGGAAAGATCACGCCGGAAATTTTGTTCGACCGATTTTTCGAGATTGCAGACGAAACTTTTTTCCCTTCATTCAGAAATACGGATGAAACCGTCGAAATTTTTCGACAAAAATTCAAAGACGAAGCCGTCGAACGCGTTCTCGAAAAAGCGGAAAAGATCGTCGAAGGCAAATTTGATTTGCTCGGTTACCGGCATCTCGATTTCGGAACGCCGGTTGACTGGCATTTCGAGCCGCTTGCGGGCAAGCATCTGCCCTTAAAACATTGGAAACAGTTTGACGAACTCGACACGACGGAAACGGGCGATAAAAAAATCGTCTGGGAACTCAACCGCCACCAGCATTTTTTCACGCTCGGCGCGGCATATCGTCTGACCAAAGAAGAATGTTTCGCCGCCGTCTTTGCGCGGCAGATCGAAAGCTGGATGGGGCAGAATCCGCCCGGAACGGGAATCAACTGGTTCAGCAGTCTGGAAGTCGCATTCCGCGCGATTTCGTGGATTTGGGCGTTTCATTTTTTCAAAGGCTCGAAAACCTTTACGCCTGAGCTTTTCCAAAAAGCCTTAAAATATTTATATTTACACGGCAGACATCTCGAAAAATATCTTTCGACCTATTACAGCCCGAACACGCATCTGACGGGCGAAGCACTCGGGCTTTATTATCTCGGCTCGCAGCTCGGCATTTTTGAACGCGCCGACCATTGGCGCAAACTCGGCGAAGAAATTCTGTTTGCCGAACTCGACCGCCAAATTCACGCCGACGGCGTTTATTTCGAGCAGTCAACCTGGTATCAGCGTTACACGGCTGATTTTTATACGCATTTTCTTATCCTGAAAACTTTCGACACCGACGACACGGACAAAAAATTACAGGAAAAACTCGAATTAAAAATACAGCTTTTGCACGATTTTTTGATGCACGCGACGCGTCCCGACGGCACGACGCCGATCATCGGCGACGACGATGGCGGGCGAAGTCTGCCTTTAAGCGCGGCTCGGTCAAATGATTTTCGAGGGCTTCTTTCGACTGCCGCGATCATTTTCGGGCGCGGCGATTATAAATTCGTCGCGGACGAATTCGCGGAAGAAACGCTCTGGCTTTTGGGTGCGGAAGGCGTGAAAAGTTTTGAAAATTTGCGTTCCTACGAACCGCGCCAAACTTCCAAATTCTTTGCCGAAGGCGGATATTTTGCGATGCGCGACGGCTGGACGGAAACGGATAATTTTCTGCTGGTTGACGGCGGCGAACTCGGTGCGCTCAACGGCGGACACGGACATTCGGACGCGCTTTCGATTGAAACGGCAATCGGCGGAAAAACTTTGCTCGTTGATTCGGGAACTTACACCTATCACGAATCCGACGAAATGCGCGATTATTTTCGCACGACAATCGCGCATAACACGCTGATGATTGACGGAAAATCGCAATCCGAACCGGGCGGAAAATTTTCGTGGAAAACACGCGCCGAAGTTGAAATTCAAACGCAGATTTCCGAAGACCGTTTCGATTTTTTTGAAGCCTCGCACAACGCTTACGAACGGCTTAAAGATTCGGCAACGCATCAGCGAAGCATTCTTTTCCTGAAAAACGATTATTGGATTATGCGTGATTTTGTCGAAACGCGCGGAACGCACGATTACGCGCTGAATTTTCATTTTAATAATGAAACGAATCCGGTAATCGAAAGCGCGGAAAGCGGAATTTCGTGCGTCGGCGAAACGCCTTCAAACGAAAACGGCTGGCGAATGTTCACGTTCGGCGACAACGGCGGCTGGCAGCAAAAAGAAAGTTGGATTTCCGATTGTTACGGCAAAAACACAAACGCGCCGTTTCTGCGTTTCGTTTCAAAAGGCACGGGCGCGCAGGAATTTTTTACGTTTCTGCTGCCGTCGGAAATCGGTTATCCGAAACCCGAAATTTTTGAAACGCAGATTTTGGGCGGTCGCGCTTTTGTCATCAATTATCGCGGTTACACGGATTTACTCGTTTTCGCGGATTCCGCCGGGCAGATCGTGCGCACCGAAATTTTCAATACGAATTTTCGTTTCTTTTGGGCGCGTCTCGGCGCAGGCGATGAAATTCCCGAAGAATTCGTGATGGTCGGCGGCACGCATTTTTCACTCGGCAACCGCGAGATCATTAATTACCAGAACGAACTTAAATTTGCCGTCGCGCGCCGTTTAGGAAATCGCCTGAACGTTCGCACGGGCGAAAATATTTTCAGCGTTTCGCTTCCGCAAAAACAATCTTCAGCCTACATTCTGAAAAATTTTTCGGATTCGGAATAAAGTTAAAAAATTCTCTATGAAACTGTTTGAAAACTCGAAAAAAAACAAGCATCAAGTAGTTGGACAGATTTATCATCATCTAAAAAACATCAGTATAGCGAGCGGTAGCGAGTCTGAGTCACTACCGATTGACTATCAGCGGAGCAGACTCGCTACCGCTCGCTCTACTGATTGCCGACAGATTTCGTTTATTTCTGTCCAACTACTTATCAATTATCAATTAACTTTGAAGGTTTTGACGGCTGATTAACCTAAAAAATAATTGATAATTGATAATTGATAATTGATAAATTCGGTTTTCGTTCCCGATCTTTCGGTGTTTTCAAACAGCTTCTAACTTTTGTAACTCTGCAACTTCCGGCAAACTTCCTGTAAACTGTTTCCTGTGAAAAAAAATGTTCTTCAATTTATCGGCAGTTTTCATCAGGGCGGTTCGGAGCGTCAAGCCGTCCAACTCGCGCGGCTTTTGCGCGAAGACGGCACGTTTAATGTTCAGCTCGCGACGCTCGAAAACGCCGGAGTTTTGCGTGAAGAAGTCGAAAAAATGGGTTTTACTAAAATTCCCGAATTCAAACTGACTTCGTTTTACAACGCGAATTTTGTCAAACAATTGTTAAAATGCGCGAACTTTTTACGCGCCGAAAAAATTGAAATCATTCATACGCACGATTTTTATACGAACATTTTCGGAATGCTCGCGGCGCAAATAATAAAAGTTCCGCTGGCAATCGCTTCCAAACGCGAAACCGGCGGAATGCGTTCAAAAATGCAGAGAAGAATCGAAAAATTTGCGTTCCGACAGGCGAATGCAATTGTCGTAAATTCCGAAGCCGTCAAAAAATACCTGATCTCGGAAGGAATTCCGACTGAAAAAATCCGTGTGATTTACAACGGTCTTGATTTAGAAAGATTAACGCCGAAAACGACCGACCGAAAAACGATCTGCAGCGAACTGGGTTTGCCTGTCGAAGAAGACATAAAATTTATCACGCTGGTCGCAAATCTGCGCCATAAGGTTAAAAATCAGCCGATATTTCTTCGCGCCGCACAAAAAGTTTTGCAGAAATTTCCGAACGCGCATTTTGTTCTGGCGGGCGAAGGCGAACTTCGGGAAAGTTTAGAGAGCTTGGCGAATGAACTAAAGATTACGGAAAAAACGCATTTTATCGGTCGCTGCAGGAAAATTCCCGAGCTTCTTTCGGTGAGTTTTGCGGGTGTTTTGACTTCGTTTAATGAAGGTTTTTCAAATGCGATTCTGGAATATATGGCGGCGGGAATTCCGGTCGTGGCAACACGAGTCGGCGGTGCAGACGAGGCGATCGTCGAAAATGAAACGGGTTTTCTGGTCGAATCAGACGACGCGGAAGCGCTCGCGAATCGTCTGCTCGAACTTTTACAAGATAAGGAAAAAGCGCGACAATTCGGCGCGAAAGGCAGAGAAATCGTCGAAGAAAAATTCTCGTGCGCGGCGCAGTTGGAAAATACTTTGAAACTTTACGGAAAGAAGTTTTGAGTCCACGCTTTAGCGTGCTAACCGACCGCGAAGCGCGGCGGTTTTCCCGCCTAAAGGCGGGACTCAAAACGCGAACCCTGAACAATTGAATGACGGATAAAACCTCGAAAAAAGTAAAAGTTTTGATTGTCGCAACCTCGATGCGCGTGATCGGCGGGCAGTCAATTCAGGCAAAACGTCTGCTCGATGCGTTTGAAAATGATTCGCAGGTTGAGATGAGTTTTTTGCCGAATAATCCCGAAACTGTTTTTCAAAATATTAAATATTTGCGAACGATTTTTGCGTCGCTCAAATTTTGGTGGTCGCTTTTGACGAATATTTATCGGTTCGATGTCGTGCAGGTTTTTTCGTCCGCGACGACCGGATATATGATTGCCACGCTGCCGCCGCTTATTATTTCAAAGATTTACGGGCGCAAAGTCGTTCTCAATTATCACAGCGGCGAACTCGCGCATCACATTGAAACTTGGAAAAAAACGGCTTTGCCGACGATGCGGAAATTTGACTGCATTGTTGTGCCGTCGCAGTTTTTGGTTGATGTTTTTGCGAAATATGATTTGAAAGCGAAAGCGATTTTTAATTTTGTGGACAGCGCGAATTTCAAGTTTCGTGAACGCGAAATGTTCCGTCCGATTTTTCTTTCAAACCGCAATTTTGAAGCGCATTACAATGTCGGCGACGTTTTACGCGCTTTTCAAATCATTCAAAAACGCTTCGCCGAAGCCGCGCTTTTTGTTGCCGGTTTCGGCACGGAAGAAGCGAAACTGAAACAACTTGCCGAAGATTTAAAGCTCAAACGGGTCGAATTTGCCGGCAAAATATCGAACGAAGAAATGGCGCGGCTTTATGAAAAAACAGACGTTTATTTAAATTCTTCGCTGGTTGATAATATGCCGCTCTCGATAATCGAAGCGTTTTCGTGCGGATTGCCGGTCGTTTCTTACGCGACGGGCGGAATTCCGTATCTGGTCGAAAACGATAAAACCGGCTTGCTTGTCGAGCCGAAGGATTTTGAAGGTTTAGCGCAAAAAGCGATTTATTTGCTTGAAAATCAGGAATTTGCGAAAAAAATTGTCGCCAAAGCGCACGCGGAAGTTGTAAAATACAGTTGGGAAAATGTTCGGGAAGATTGGCTCGGACTTTATACCAAACTCGCCGAATAATCTTTCGCCTCAAATTCATTAAATATGTGTGGAATCAACGGAATAGCTTTTTCCAAAAAATCGAAACGACAGATTGACCGCCGCGTTTTAGAAGCGATGCGCGACGTGCAGCTTCATCGCGGACCGGACGACGGCGGAATGTTTGTTGACGAAAATATCGGGCTCGGACATCGCCGCCTTTCGATCGTTGACGTTTCACACGGCGCGCAGCCGATGTTTAACGAAGACGGATCCTGCGTCATTATCTACAACGGCGAAATCTATAATCACGCCGATTTTCGCGCCGAACTCGAAGCGAAAGGTCACGTTTATCAAACGCATTGCGATACGGAAACGATTCTCCATCTTTACGAAGAATACGGCACAAAATGCGTCGAAAAATTGCGCGGAATGTTTGCGTTTGCGATTTGGAACCGACGCGAAAAAACTCTTTTTATCGCCCGTGACCGATTAGGCGTAAAGCCGCTTTATTACGTTCACGATGAGCAGGGAAATTTGTTTTTCGGCTCGGAAATCAAAACGCTTTTGGAAGCCGGCGCAGTCAAGCCCGAATTGAATTACAACGCTTTGCCCGATCAACTGGCGAATCACGGAACTTCTTTTGACGAAACGCTTTTTCGAGGCGTCAAGCGGCTTTTGCCCGGACATTTTCTGATCTGGCAGGACGGGCGCTTAAAAATCGAAGAATTTTGGGACGTGAAATTCGAGCCGAAGTCAGAACCGCCTGCGTTAGCGGACGGGTTAAATTCGCATAACGCGGACGCGAAATTTATCGAAGAGTGGCGCGAAATGTTCAAACATTCCGTCAAACTGCGCCTGATGGCGGATGTTCCGCTTGGAATGTTTTTATCGGGCGGGATTGATTCGTCGGCGATTTGCGCGATGATGTCCGAAATGGTTGACGAGCCGATCAAGACTTTCTCGGTCGGATTCAAAGAACGCGAAGCCAACGAATTCAAATATGCGCGCGTTGTCGCCAAAGCTTTTAAAACCGAGCATCACGAAATTACGATCACGCCCGAACAATTTTTCGCGGAACTCCCGAATCTGGTCTGGCACGAGGATGAACCGCTCGGTTTTATCGCGTCCGTGCCGCTTTATTTTGTTTCAAAGCTTGCGCAAAAACAGGTTAAAGTCGTGCTGACGGGCGAAGGCTCGGACGAAATTCTTGCGGGTTACGGGCGTTATGCAAAAGCCGTGTCGCTTTTAAATTACGGCGAGAAATACGAATCTTTGACGCCGAATTTCGTGCGCGGGATCGTCAAATCCGGCGCGTCGCTGTTTGGCGGAAAATTAAACAGAACGTTTTTGACGCGCGAATCGGACATCGAAAATCTATTTCTCGATAATTTTGCCG
>JALHNX010000094.1 GCA_022843305.1 Pyrinomonadaceae bacterium
CCCGCAGAAAAAGACTGGATCGGCGAATGGGGTTTTTAAGATAATTCGATCATAATTTCAAAAGGCAAAAAGCCCGGTTTATTTGATGTCAAAGGGAACGCTTTCTGGAAAGGATTGGGCGATAATATTCACATCGGCGAACTCGACCACAGCGCAAAACCGTTGGAAAATAAATTAAACTTGGGCGCAGAAGAAACCGACGAATACGCCTGCAAAGTTTCGATGCAGTTGGTCGGAAAATATTTAATCGTTTCGGACAACCTCAATTGCGGAGGCGCAAATGTTACGTTTTCAGGCGTTTATCAAAAAAGTGCAAAAAAGTAAGCCGCCGAAAACCGATTTTCCGAACTGATAATTTTCGTTCGATTTGGTAAAAATAGAAGTGAGCCTTGATTTTCGCGGCTCGCTTTTATTTTTACGAGGTTGGGTTTGAAGAAATTATTTGAAAAAATTATCGGCTATATCAAGGAACTCGGAAAGCTCACGCCGATCGCTTTGACAACGGCGTTTATGCCGATCGTCGGCGGCAGTATTTTACTCACAGTCGCTTATCCGCTCGGTTACTGGTTAAAAGACAACTGGGAAATCGGTGCGCCACTTTTCACGCTCGGGGTGATCGTCTTTTGCGGTCTGTCAGTTTTGGCGACCAATATTGTCGGTATGTTGGGCGGTTGGGCTTTCGGATTCGAACTCGGCATTACGACGCTGATGTTCGGCATCGTCAGTGCGGCGACGCTTTCGTTTTTGATACATTCGCGGATTGTCGGCGACACTTTGCCGCACGTTTTAGAGCATCATCCGAAAGCGCAGGTCGTCTATCAAGCGTTGATCGGGCAAAGCAAATGGCGCACGGCTCTGATAATTTTTCTGCTCAGGCTTTCGCCCGCGATGCCGTTTGCGCTGACGAATTTTCTGATGGCTTCGGCGCGTGTGCCGCTAAAATCGTTTATCGGCGGAACATTTCTCGGGATGCTGCCGCGTTCGTCGGCGGTCGTGTTTGTCGGTTCGGGGCTTTCGGAATTAACTTTCAATGACCCGCAAGAAGCGTGGCTGATCGTATTCGGCATTATTGCGACAATCGTTTCGATAATTTTTATCACCATCGTCGCCCGCCGCGCGCTCGAACGAATGACGCGACAAAATCAAACTGTATAAAATTCCGATCCAATTTTTAAGTCATAGTGGGTTCGGGTTAAAATGAAATTAATCATTTCTTAAATTCACAGTTCAGCCGTAACGAAAAGAGAATAGAAAAGTTGATTTTTCTATTTGCTAATCGTAATATACTCTCAATTTCATTAACCATAATATTCTATCTGAATAGTTTTGCCCTAAAGTTTTCTTTAACCGGTTAAGTAACAAGGAGATAATTTATGTTTTTGTATCTACGCTCTTTTAGTAAAAGTTCGCGCAAATTACTGCCGTTTTTAATAATTGTGCTGTTATCTGTTAGCCGCATCTTTGCTCAGGACGATAACGGACAGTTGGTCATAAAGATTCTTGATAATAATGGCACACCGATTCCACAAGCGACAATTCAGATTAGTTCGTCGTGCGATAATGCGACGCAATGCCCCGAAACCGTAACTTGTTCAAGCATGCGCTGTGATTGTAAACCGGACGGCTGTCGCTGTTGTATTGATGTGTCGGCAACAAGCAATGAAGAAGGAATCGCAAATTTTTCGCTTCCTGCCGGAATTTATAATGCCAAAGTAATCAGCGTGGGTTTTTCCGCGCAGGAAAAACAATCTATTCAAATTTCTAAAGGTGAAACTAAGACGGAAGAAATTAGGTTTAAGGTTTCTTTGAATGAAACAATAATTCTCGCTCCAACCGATACCGAAAAACAGGAGAAAGAGCAAAAAAGATTTATAAGCGGCAAAGTTGTTGGTGAGGATAACAAACCGCTGGCTAATGTTACCGTTCGTATCACGAACAACGTCTGTGAAAGAACAACGGTTTCGTGTCCCGCAGACGTTACTTGTAACAGCGGTCGCTGCGATTGCCGGACTTCACCGTGCATCTGCTGTATTGATGTCAGCATTACAACCGATGCCGAAGGCAGATATAAAGCTCAAGTTACGACGGGAAATTTTGATGTTGAGTTTTTCAAGAACAATCAATACGAAGGTAAGTTTAATCAAGTTATTGTCAAAGCAGATGATACAAAGGTTAAGCTCGGGAAATTTAAAATTGAGTAGTTAAATGACCAATTAATAACAGTCAAGCCGTAAAAATATGAGTGAAACCGAAAAAGAAATTATTAAGGCGGAGATTAAAAAAACTCTCGAATCAGATGATGAAATAAAGCTCCAAATACGTGAGGGCTTAAAAAAGGAATTGCTCGCCGAAATAGAAAAGGAGTCGTTAAAAAAAGAGATTCTAAGCGAGCTGAAACCAAAGGATTCGTTTTGGGACAAGTTCTTTAAACATCCGGCTTTTCTGCTGATTGTCGGATTTATCCTGACAACGCTTTTGGGAACCACGCTTACTTCTTACTGGCAATATAAAACATGGAGCGGTCAACAAAGGCTCGCAACCCAGCAAGCAGTCGTTAAACAAAAATATGAGTTAAAAGACGAAATTATTAAAACAGTTGCGGAAACAAATACGGCAGCAGAAGATGCGTTAGCATCTTTTCTTTTGGATAGCGAGGACAGCCGACTTAAAACCGAATTACCGGAAAGAATGAAGGCTTGGCGTGAAGCCAGTAAAAACTGGAGAAAAAATTCTAAAATATTAAAAGACAAATTGATTTTCAGATTCGAGGATCCTGAAATTCTCAAAGTTTTCGATAAAATAATTTATTTGAGAGCGGAAGTTGGCGGACAGATTGATAAATATCAAAAACAAATCGAGACTTCTAAGGGAGATATTCTAAGCGAGAAAAATCCGGCTAACAAAGAATTTGAGGATTCAGTATATTCAACAAACGGAAAGGCGAGCGAATTTGTCAAACTCACCGAAACTCTAATGAAAAGTATGGTAGCTGAAATTAAAGAGGACGAAATCAAAACCAAACCTCAAAATAACTCCTTAAATGAGATGTCGTTTTTTAAATGGATTTTTGATTAAACTTTGAAAGAAACTAACTTTGAGTTTTCAATATTTGACGATAAATTTCTGCGTCAACATTGCCGCCGCTGACGACGACGCAGACTTTTTTGTCTTTGAAATTCCCGGTGTTTTCCAAAAGCGCACCCAAACTGACCGCGCCGGTCGGTTCTGATTTCAGATTTGCCAGACCGAAATAAAGCCGCACGGCTTCCCCGATTTTCGTATCCGAAACTTCCGTGATTTCCGACACGCCGGTTTTGATGATTTCCCAGTTATGCTTGCCCAAACTCAAAGTCCGCGCGCCGTCGGCAATCGTTAAGGGTTCGGATTCGTTGGCGATGATTTCTCCGGCTTTCAATGACTGCGCCGCGTCGTTGCCCAAAAGCGGTTCCGCGCCGATAAGTTCAGCATTTGAACCGTTGCGGCACAAGCCTTTTGAAATTCCCGAGATCAAACCGCCGCCGCCGATTGGCGCGATGACGACATCAAAATCTTTCGGCGCGAGTTCATCGCCAAGACTCGAATTTCCGTCAATCACAAACAAATCGTCGTAAGCCGAAGCGATATAAGCGTTCGGCATTTGCGCGGCTAACTGCGCGACGCGTTCGTTTCGACCGACCGATTTCGTGTCAACCAGATCAACCGTCGCGCCGTAATTTCTGACCGCCTCGATCTTTACTTTCGCCGAAGTTTCGGGCATCACAACAACGCATTTTTTGTTCAATAATTTGCAGGCGTAAGCCAAAGCCTGACCGAAATTGCCCGACGAAGCCGTTAAAATCTCGTCGTTCGGAACGTTCAAAGCCAGATTATATCCGGCGCGGAATTTGAAACTTCCCGTGTGCTGAAAAGTTTCCGTGGCGATTGTCAGATCAATTTCTAAAAAATCACGGAGTTTTTGCGGTTCGAGAAAAATGGTTGGACGAATTGCTTCATGCAAAGTTTTCATTACAAAAAAAGATTAACGCAAGTTAGCGTTCAGAGTCCACGCTTCAGCGTGTTTTTCCGTCAGCGAAGCGCAACGGAAAGTGCAAACTAAAGTTTGGACTCTAAACGCTTTGCGTTAAAATATTTTTATGACAAAAGCACAATTCGGAATGATCGGTTTGGGAACGATGGGCAGAAATTTTCTGCTGAATGTCGCAGAAAAAGGATTTTCCGGCGCAGGCTATGATCTGGACGCTGAAAAGCGGCGGCTTTTACTCGAAGAAGGCAAAGATTTCGATTTGCAGACGGGCGAAAACTTGTCTGATTTCCTTGAAAAACTGGAATCGCCGCGCAAAATTATGATTCTCGTTCCGGCGCAGGTTGTTGATTTTGTCATCGGTGATTTGCTCAAAATTCTCGACGCGGGCGACATCGTGATTGACGGCGGAAATTCGCATTTTCCCGAAACCGAACGGCGCGAAAAACTTTTGGGCGAAAAGGGAATCGAATTTCTCGGGGTCGGCGTTTCGGGCGGCGAAGAAGGCGCACGGCACGGCGCGAGCATAATGATCGGCGGGAAACGCGAAGTTTACGCGCACGTTGAAAAAATTCTCGAAGCCGCGTCCGCCAAAGTCAACGGCGAATCGTGCGCCGCGTTTGTCGGAAGCAGTTCGGCGGGGCATTTTGTCAAAATGGTTCATAACGGCATCGAATACGGCTTGATGCAGATTTTGGCGGAAACCTACGATTTTATGCTTCGCGTTTTGAAGATGGATTACCGGCAAATGAGCGAAACTTTTGCGAAATGGAACAACGCGGAACTGAATTCTTTTCTGGTCGAAATCACGGCGGAAGTTTTGAGGAAAACCGACGTTGAAACCGATAAACCGCTTGTCGAAATGGTTTTGGACAAAGCCGCGCAGAAGGGAACGGGCAAATGGACTTCGCAGGCGGCGATGGATTTCGGCGTGCCGATCCCGACGATTGATTCCGCCGTTTCGATGCGTCAGATTTCCGCACAAAAAGAAACGCGCCGATTAATCGCCGAAAAATATGGCAGTCATTTGTCCGTTGCCAGCGGTCAGTTATCAACAAACAGCGAAACCGTTTCGAGCGAACTTCAGCACGATATGAAAGCCGAAATTGCCAAACACGACGTTGAAACCGCGGTCAGCGAACAGCAGGCGGCAAACATCGGCGCAGAGGAACATCAAGCGGCTGAAAAACGGGTCGAAAATTCTTCAGAGATGGCGAAAAATCAAAGTTTGAAGGAAGAATGCGTCGAAGATTTCGATAAATTTATCGAACAGCTCAAAAATACTCTGCTCGCTTCGTTTATCACGACTTACGCGCAGGGATTGTCGCTTTTGCAGACCGTTTCCGTCGAAAAGGAATACGGCTTAAATCTGGCGGAAATCGCCAAAATCTGGCGCGGCGGCTGTATAATCCGTTCCGCGCTTTTAGAAGAAATGCGCCGCGCCTTTGCCGAAAATGCCGATTTGCCGAACTTAATTTTAGCCGACAAATTTGCTGAAATTTTGAGTGAAAACCGCGAAGACTGGCGTTCGATCAACGCCAAATTTGCCGAAAGCCGCGTTCCGTCGCTGTGCCTTTCGTCGGCGCTCGCCTATTTCGACGCGTTTCGTTCGGAGCGTCTGCCCGCGAATCTGATTCAGGCACAGCGCGATTATTTCGGCGCGCATACTTACCAGCGGGTTGATAAAGAAGGAAGTTTTCACACGCCTGATTGGGATAAGTAATTTAAATATGTGATATATTTTGAAAAACTTACTAAAATTTGCCTTTATAGAAA
Organism: Pyrinomonadaceae bacterium; assembly: GCA_022843305.1. GTDB lineage: Bacteria > Acidobacteriota > Blastocatellia > Pyrinomonadales > Pyrinomonadaceae > JAFDVJ01. The sequence goes on from JALHNX010000094.1 coordinate 5,798, forward strand.
TTTAAATATCTAAATCTACCAATGGCTGTAGCAAGCAACAATGCTCTAATAAATCCGAAGGTTCTTGCATGGGCGCGAGAATCAGCTGGGTATTATCTAGAAGAAGTAGCGAAAAAAGTAAAGATAGAGCCTGATAAATTACAAAATTGCGAAATTGGAAATGATTTCCTTACTGTTTCACAACTTCGCAAACTTTGTAACGTCTATAAACGTCCATTAGCGTTTTTTTATTTACCAAATCCACCTGAAAAAGAATCTACTCCAAAAGACTTTCGGCGAATTCCTGAAGATGACGGAAAGAATCTTTCGCCCAATTTGCTTCTTGAAATAAGAAAAGCAAAGTACCGTAGAGAAGTTGCTATTGATTTATTTAAAGAACTCGAAATAGAAATCCCAAAATTCAAAGCAAAGGCTAATTTGTCAGATAATGTTTATGAGGTTGGGAAATATATTCGTAAACTTCTAAAAGTTAGTTATAAACAACAGGAACAAATAAAAAAGGAAAATCTATTAAATTTTTGGCGTGAGAAGATTGAGGATTTAGGAATGTTGGTATTTTCAGCCTCATTAATTGATTTAGAAACAATGAGAGGATTTTAAATTGACAAAAATCCATTGCCTATAATTGTTTTAAATTCAAAAGATCATCATAAAGCTCGAATATTTACTTTGTTTCATGAAATTACTCATATTCTTTTGCATACAGGGGGCATTTGTGATTTAGGGGAACAAGATAAAATAGAAATTTTTTGTAATGCTGTAGCTGGAGAAACTTTGGTTCCCACAGATTGGTTACAATCTATTCCAATTGTTCGCAACCATAAAGATAAATCGGAGTGGGCTGATGAAAAAGTTTATGATTTGGCAGTTCGATTTGGGGTAAGTAGAGAAGTATTACTCCGAAGATTATTAGCAATTGGCAAAACGACAGAGTATTTTTACAAACAAAAGCGAGAACAATATAAGGCTGAATACAGAATCAAAGTTAACCTTGAAAAGGAAGAAAAAAAATCAATACACGTACCACAACACTATAAAGTACTTAACCAAACTGGAAGAAAGTTTGCCAGATTAGTTTTTGAAGGTTATCACCAAAATAAAATTGGATTGCTCAATGTTTCAGAATATCTCGGAATAAAATTAAAACATTTACCGAAACTTGAACAATCACTTAATCCATCATATTTATTGGGGGATAAAATTTGACATTTTTAATTGGAACAGAAGAATACGTTATTGATTCAAGCTCTCTAATTGAAGGATTAAAGAAAACTTACCCCAGAGAGGTTTTTCCTGCATTATGGGATAAAGTCGGTGAACAAATTCATTTTGGGAAAATAGTAGCTCCAGAGGAAGTAAAGAGAGAATTAGCAGAGTTTGGAGTTGATGAAATTTCCAAGTGGTGTAATGGATTCCCTAATTTTTTTCAACAAGAAGATGATGATATTCAAAATGAGGTTACTAATATTATGTCTCATCCTGAACATAGTAAACTCATGAATCTTAAAACTCCTAGTAAGTATTGCGCAGATATATGGGTAATTGCCTTAGCAAAAGTTAGGAAACTTACAGTAATAAATGAAGAACAACTTTTACAAAGTGTTGGTCCATATAAAAATAAAATTCCAAATGTTTGTAAAGATTTGGGAATACCCTCAATAAATCTTTTAGATTATATTAAGAAACAAAACTGGGTCTTTAAATAAAGTAAAGAAAAATAGCAAATATTCAGCTAATCTGATTATAATCAGCCGGAAAATTAACGTTGAAAAGCAGATTTTCGTCCGCGCTTAATTTTCCGGCTTCAATGTATTTCGGCAAAATCAAATCAAGAAAATCGCCGGCTGAAGCCGAATCGTTTTCTTCCAATAATTTTTCGAGCGCGGGCAAGCAATATTTCACGCGATAGGCGGCGCAGAGCGGCTGCGGTTTGCCGTCGGTTTGACGCGGAACGACGGCGGGATATTTATTTGAAGCAAGCGCGAAACGGGCGAGATTTTCAAACGCTTCGGTCGAAACAAGCGGCAAATCAACCGCCAGTATGACCGCAAATTTCGTGTCGCAGTTTTTCAGCGCGGCGTGAATTCCGCCCAAAGCACCGCGTTCGGCGTAAATATCGCGGATAATCGGCGAATTTGTTTCAATTGTTTGTTCCTGGTTGAGAACAATCTTTACCGCGCTGCAGACGGGTTTCAAAACATTGACGGCGCGTTCGAGAAAAGTTTCGCCGTTAAAGTTCAAAATGAATTTATCTCTGCCCATCCGCGAAGATTTGCCGCCCGCGAGAACAAAACCTGTAAAATCCGTTTTCATAAATCTATTTTACCTTAATATTAGTTAAATTCACCCGAAAAAACTCGCTCGCCGTTTTGCAGATGCGGCGCGACCGTGATTTTAACCATTTTCGATGTCGGGCAATTGCTTTTTTCGGCGACGCTTTCGATTGGCACGAGCGCGTTGGCTTCGGGAAAATACGTCGCGGCGCAACCTTTAGGAATCGGGTAAGGCACGACGATAAACGATTCGGCGCGGCGTGTTTTCCCGGCAAATTCGCTTGTAATATCAACGACTTCGCCTTGTTTCAGACCGCGTTCGGCAATGTCTTTTTCGTTCATAAAAATCACGCGGCGCGAGCCGCTGATTCCGCGATAACGGTCGTTTTCAACGTAAACGGTCGTGTTGAACTGATCGTGTGAACGGATGGTCGTCATCAAAAGTTCGCCTTCTCCGATTTCGATCTTTTCGATTTGCGAAGCGAAAAATTCGGCTTTGCCCGATTCGGTCGTGAACGTGCCTTCGCGCGGCGGATTCGGCATATAAAATCCGCCGTCCTGACGCACTTTTTGATTATAATTTTCACAGCCCGGAACGACCTTTGAGATCGCTTCGCGGATGCGGTCGTAATCGTTGATCAATCTGTCCCAATCAACCCGCATTTTGTTTTTCAGGACGGCTTGCGCGAGCTTGCCGACGATCCAAACTTCGCTTCGCAGATGTTCCGAAGCGGGTTCGAGAATTCCTTTCGACATCTGCACGTTGAGCATCGTGTTTTCGGTCGAAACAAACTGCTCTTTGCCGCCCGTCAGATCAATTTCGGTTCTGCCCAAACACGGCAAAATCAAGGATTTTTTGCCGGTTACAAGCGCGGTGCGGTTTAATTTTGTAATGACCTGCGCCGTCAGATTACAGTTTCGCAAGGCTTGTTCGGTAAATTCGGCATCGGGCGTGGCGGTATGAAAATTTCCGCCCAGCGCGAAGAATACTTTGGCGCGCCCGTCGTGCATCGCCTTGATTGATTCGACCGTATCGAAGCCGTTTTTTTTCGATGTTTTAAAGTGAAATTCCTTTTCCAGATTGGCACGAAATTTCGGATTCATCTTTTCCCAGATGCCCATCGAGCGGTCGCCCTGGACGTTTGAATGACCGCGCACGGGGCAAAGTCCCGCGCCTTGTCGTCCGATTTGTCCGCGCAGAAAATGCAAGTTGGCGATGTCGCGGATCGTCGCAACGGCGTGTTTATGCTGTGTGATTCCCATTGCCCAACAGGTTATAACGCGATTTGAATTAATGTAAAGTTCGGCGGCTTCTTCGATTTGCGACTTTGATAATCCGCTTTGTTCGACAATGATTTCCCATTCGATTTTATCGAGATTGGCGATAAAATCCTGAAAGCCTTCTGTTTTAGAGTCAATAAACTCGTGGTCGAAAATCGGTGTCGGGTTGTATTTTTCGCGTTCGTAAAGCGATTTCATCACGCCTTTCAAAAACGCCATATCGCCGCCGATGCGGATCGGCAGATAAAGGTCGGCAAGTTTTGTCGCTTTGCCGGCGAGAAGTTCAAACGGGTATTTCAAAAAGCTTTTATGATGTTCGGGGTTCGGATTCGTGAAATTCATCAAACCGGCTTCGGGCAAAGGATTGACGGCGATAATGCGTGCGCCGTTTTGCTTGGCGGTTTCGAGCGAATTCATCATTCGCGGCGCGTTCGTGCCGGGATTCTGACCGATGATTATTATCAAATCCGTGTTTTCCAAATCTTCGAGCCGGATCGTGGCTTTGCCGAGTCCGATTGCTTCCAAAAGCGCGACCGACGTTGATTCGTGGCACATATTCGAGCAGTCGGGCAGATTATTCGTGCCGAAATTGCGGACGAAAAGCTGGTAAAGAAACGCGGCTTCGTTCGACGTTCTGCCCGAAGTGTAAAAAACGGCTTCGTCGGGTGAAGCGAGCGAATTCAGCTCTTCGGCAAGAATGTGAAACGCTTTTTCCCACGAAATCCGCTCGTAATGAGTGGCGTTTTCCGCGAGAAAAACCGGTTCGGTAATGCGTCCCTGCGCGTTGAGCCATTGATCGGATTGGGCGGCGAGTTCGGCAACGCTGAAACGAGCGAAAAATTCGGGCGTAACGCGTTTTGTATCGGCTTCGTCGGCGATGGCTTTCGCGCCGTTTTCGCAAAATTCGGCGTGTGTCCGCTCGCCTTCGGGATCAGCCCACGCGCACGAATTGCAGTCAATTCCGCCTTTTTGATTGAGCGCCAAAAGCAGTTTCGTGCCGCGCACCGCGCCCGCTTTTTTGATAACTTCTTTCGTCGTGCTGAGAATCGAAGAAAGTCCGGCAGCAGTTTTCTTTACTTCGCTGACTTTCAGGTTTCCGAGCTTTTCTTTTTTTGATGTCATTTTTATTTTTGAAGCGCAGTCGTATCGCCGCAAATGCGTTTATGCGCCGGACACAAAAATTTCTAAATTTAATAAAATAAGGGGGGCGTTTCGGGTTGATTCTTATTATAGCCGTAAATCTGCCGCCGCTTCAATCCGTTCGTGACGGCTGTAAATATTAAAACGGTTTTCGCGGACGAAACCGAGCAAAGTAACTTTGAATTGAAGCGCGGCTTCGACCGCCAGACTCGACGGTGCGCCGACCGCGCAGATCACGGGAATCTGCGCCATCACGGCTTTTTGGACGAGTTCGAACGATGCGCGTCCGCTCAAAAAAAGAATCTTTTCGGCAAGCGGTAATTTCCCATCTATAAATTGCCTGCCGATCAATTTATCAACTGCGTTGTGCCGCCCGACATCTTCGTGTAAATCAATCAAATTCCCAGAAAAATCAAACAAAGCGGCGGCGTGTAAACCGCCTGTGTCGTCGAAAACCGTTTGATGTTTTCGCAAAGTTTCAGGCAAAGCGTGAATAATTTCTGCCTTAATTTTAAAAGAACCGGTTTGCAAAATTTCCTTCGCGCCCGCGACCGTCAAGGCTTCGAGCGACGATTTTCCGCACACGCCGCAGCTCGAAGTCGTGTAAAAATTGCGTTCGAGCCGTTTGAAATCAATCCTGACATTTTCCGCTAAATCAACGCGGATCGTGTTTTGATTATTCGGAAATTTGCCGCAATGTTTGACGGCTTTTATCTGTTCGGGCGATTCTAAAATTCCTTCCGTAAAAAGAAATCCGGCGGCGAGTTCGGCATCATTTGAAGGCGTTCGCATCGTGATTGAAACGGCTTTATGAACGGGTTTTCCATTTTCCGAAAAGCCGATACGAATTTCGAGCGGTTCTTCGACGGCGAGAAAATCTGCTTTTTTATCAGAAACAGTCTGTGAAACGGACAATATTTCGACCTCGAATTTTGTCCGTTTGCGTTCTTTTTCCGCTTTTGCCATAAGCCTGATTATAGCAAAAAAAATTACTCTGAATTTGATTCCGATTTATTGATTTGAAACATTAAAGGAACTTCATACTTTGAATATGCCCTGATTTTCGATAATCTCCCAAGCCGATTCGGTTTTCAAAAGTTTGCTCATCAGCGAAGCGTGAACGGCGTGTCCTGATTTTTCAGCCTTGATTTTGCCCAAAACGGGCATTCCGAGAAGCGCGAAATCGCCGATGATGTCGAGAATTTTGTGGCGCACGAATTCATCGTTGAATCTGAGCGGGTTTTCGTTGAGCATTCCGTCGGGCGTGAGAACGATCGCGTTGTCGAGCGAACCGCCCAGAGCCAGATTCGCTTTGCGGAGCATTTCGATTTCCTCGGTGAAACCGAATGTGCGTGCCGAGGCGATCTCGCGTCCGAACGAACCGTTTTTCATTTCAAAATGATAAGTTTGGCGATTGATAAAAGGATGCGGGAAATCTATTACGCATTCGATCTCGAATTTGTCGGAAGGCTCGACCGACATTTTGCGGTCGCCTTGCGCAAATTCGACTTTTTCGAGGATTTTCAGGAAATGACGCGGCGCGTTTTGTTCGGCGATTCCGGCGTTTTCGATCAATTCGATAAAATTTTCGCTCGAACCGTCCATAATCGGAATCTCGATATTGTCGAGTCCGATAAAACAATTATCCACGCCCGCGCCGCGCAGTGCCGAAAGCAGATGCTCGCACGTCGAAAGCAAAACGCCTTTCCGCAAAAGCGTCGTCGCATAACTGCAATGCGAAATATATTCGACCGACGCGGGAATTTCAAAATTATCGAGATCGGTGCGGACAAAAATATAACCCGTGTTTTCGGGCGCGGGTTTGAGCGACAGATTGACCTCGACGCCCGTGTGCAGACCGATTCCGCTGATCTCGATTGTTTTGGCAAGAGTTGTTTGATTCATTTTCAATTTCAAAAAACAATTTACTAAACAAAAACCGTGCCGCTGATTTGAAAATCGGGAAAACAGCGAAAATACTTAAATTCGAGATTGAAGATTTGAGATTCGAGATTTGAGACTGTTGTAAAACCGCAACAATTCTGTTGGATAATTTACGATTTGCGATTTGCGATTCACAATTTGCGCTTAAGGATTTACAATTTAATAAAAGATATGGCAATACAAACCGCAGGTCTGAAACCTGCCAAAGCAACAAAGTTAAAAATAGAAAATCAGGCAAGTTTCGGTTTGCCGAAAGGCACGGACGAGCATATTTATAAAGTTCTGGATTTTCTGCCGACCGAACACGTTCGCGGGCTTGAAAAGGTCAAGCTCGTGGATTACATCAACGATCCGCGTCTGCAAAAAATGGATGTGCCGATCAAAGGCGATTTGCCGGGGCTTTATCACCCGAAAATGGGCAATCAGAATGCGTTTATGGAAATTTCGATGGGCGCGCTTTTGCAGCCGACCGAAGGTTTTACAAAACGCTGGATGGCGAAACAATCTTTTAAGGGAAATATCGCCGGATTGATCTTTTCGCTCGTCGGTCAGCATTATTATTTGACATTCCGGCATTCGGTCAAAAGACAAAACATCGAATCGCAGGTTCGCCAATACGCCGAGAAAAATCTGAAATCGTACAGCGAACAGCAAAACGTCAATTCATTTCGCGCCAAACTTTTCAAACCGCTCCGCCCGTATGTCGAACGCTGGGCGAAATGGCTGAACAAGAAAGCAGCGGCGGCGCAGAAGAAATAGAAGAGGAGAAAAGGAGAAGAGGAGAAGAGGAGAAAATATTTCTTTAGATTCGTTTTGCTTTTCAAAACTTAAAATTCAAAGACCGAAAACCGAAGACCAAATACCACAAATTGATGAAAGAAGAAACCTCGCAATCGGTCGGTGAAAAAATCGAAGTAACCGTCAAAGCGGCGGAAGAAACGGTTCGCAAGCCTTTTGTCAAAAAAATCGCGCGTCTGGGATTTTACACAAAAGGCTTTCTTTTTATCGTCGTCGGCATTTTGGCGGTGATGGTCGCAACGGGGCAAAGCGGCGGCGAATTAACCGACGCGGCAGGCGCACTGACGCGGGTTGCAAAGCTCGATTTCGGGAAAATTCTTTTGATAGTTTTTATCGCCGGCGCGGTCAGTCACGGGTTTTGGAACATTCTGCGCGGGATGGCGGACGTTGACGATGCCGGAAAAAACTGGCGCGGAATTATCAAAAGAGCGATAGCCGTCGGCATCGGTATTTTTTACGTCTGGCTGGCTTTTTCGGCTTTTAATATTTTGGTGACCGAAAATGTCGAAACCGGCAACGGCGAAGTGCAGCGAACGATCGCGCAGATTTTTCTGGCTTTGCCGCTCGGTGCGGCGCTGTTGTTCATCATCGGTTTAAGCACGATCGGCGTGGGAATTCACGAATGCTATAGGGGATTTTCGCGGAAATATCAGGAAAATTTCCGGCTTTTTACGCTCGGCAAAGGACAGCTCCGACTGATTAATTTTCTCGGAATTATGAGCTTTACAGCGCGGGCTTTGATATTTTGTTTGGTCGGCTATTTTTTTATTTCCGCCGCAATCAATTATAATCCGAATGAAGCCATCGGCATTGACGGCGCTCTGGCGATTTTAGCCGATACTTATTACGGAAAAACAATTTTATTTATCACGGCGGCAGGCTTGGTTTGCCACGGCGTTTTATCTTTATACGAAGCCCGCTTTCGCCGAATTTGCTAAAAAATGAATTATTGGCTCGTCAAACAAGAACCCGAAGCGTATTCGTTCGACGATTTGATCAAAGACGGCAAGACCGATTGGACGGGCGTGCGGAATTTTCAGGCGCGCAACAATCTGCGTGCGATGCGCGTGGGCGACAAAGTTCTTTTTTATCATTCGGTTTCGGAAAAATCGGTCGTCGGTCTGGCAGAAGTTTCGCGCGAAGAATTTCCCGACCCGACGGACGAAAAATGGATCGCGGTCGAGATAAAGCCGGTCGGGAAATTTACAATGCCCGTCAGTTTGGAACAGATCAAAGCCGAAAAATCGCTCGCAAATATCGCGCTAATCAAACAATCGCGGCTGAGCGTAATGCCTTTAACGCGAGAGGAATTTGAAACGATCCTGAAACAGTCAGAACCGTCTGCGGTAGCGGGCGGTTGAATTTATCGAAACAAAAAAGTTTAAAATATGAAACTTAAACCACCCGCTACCGCAGGTGGTTCCGACAAATATGCTAAAAGAAGCGGTTGCTTATTATCACGAACTCCTTGAAGACTTTGAATTAGCCGAATCGTCGCGCCTTGCGCTCGACGAAGGTTTGGAACGCGCGCGTTTGATCTTCGGCGGTCGAAGGCTTTCGCCTTATCTGCGTCCGCATTTCGTGACCGAAGCCGATTGGATTCGGGTGCGCGGCATCTGCGAAATAATTTGGTCGGCGCTGCAAAAAGTAAAGGACGCGGCGGTCGCCGACGAAGCGATTCTGGACGAACTCGGCATTACGGCGATCGAAAAAGATTTGGTGGCGATTGACCCGAAATACCATACGGTTTCGCCGACGGCGCGGCTCGATTCTTTTTTGACCGAAAACGCTTATTCCTTTGTCGAATTAAACGGCGAATCGCCCGCCGGAATCGCTTACGCCGATTCGGCTTCGGACATTTTTCTCGAACTTCCCGTAATGAAGAAATTTCAGGAAAAATACGAGGTTTTCCGCTTTCATGGCAGCGAGAAAATGCTCGACGTTCTGCTGCTTGCCTACGAAGAATATCTCGGACACGAACCGGAAAATCCGCCTGTCATTGCGATCGTTGATCTAAAGGATTTACCGACGCAGAAGGAATTTGAATTGTTCCGCGATTTCTTTGAAGGAAACGGCTGCACGGCTTTGATCTGTTCGCCCGACGAACTCGAATTCGACGGCGAACGGCTTTATTTCAAAGGCGTGAAAATTGATGTCGTTTACAAACGTCTGCTGGTCAACGAATATCTGCCGATTATGGAAAAATATCCGGCGCTTTTGGACGCATACCGCGCGGGCGCGATTTGTATGGTCAACAGTTTTCGTTCAAAAATAATCCACAAAAAAGCGGTTTTTGCTATTTTGACGAACGAAAAATATGAATATCTTTTCACCGGAGAAGAACTGAATGCGATTCGCGCACATGTGCCGTGGACGCGCAAATTCCGCGAGGAAAAGACTTTTTACAACGGCGAAGAGATTGATTTGTTTGAGTGGACACGCGCCAATAAATCGAAATTGGTTTTGAAACCGAACGACGATTACGGCGGACACGGAATTTACATCGGCTGGGTTTCGGACGAAAAAGAATGGGAAGAAGCGATGAAGATCGCGCTTGTTGACGAAGATTATCTGGTGCAGGAACGCGTCGAAACTTCAAAAGAAGAATTCCCGATGCTCTTTAACGAACAGGAAGGATTCACATTTTTGGAACAGCTCGTTGACCTCGACCCGCTGCTTTTTTTCGGCAAGGTCGGCTCGGCGTTTACGAGGCTTTCAACAAGCGAATTGGCAAATGTTTCATCCGGCGGCGGAATGGTGCCGACGTTTATTATCAAGGAAAAAGCAGTATGAAAAAATTAGTTTGGGCGTTTACGTTATCGGTTTTGGTCATCAGCAGTTTTACTTCAGCAATGGCGCAAACCCGCGCTAAATTGTTTGATTTGAAGGAAACACCGGCGGCGAAAGCCGAAAAATCTTCGGTCGCGTCGGTGCGTGAAAGCGAGATCGTATTCGGCTCGCAGAGTTTTGTGCAGACCGAAACGCTTGAATTTACGCTTTTTGACGGAAAAAACTATTCGGCGAAACTTTTCCGAACCGAAACCCGGGCGATGAACGATTACACCTGGCACGGCAAAATTTTTCAAGGGAAATTTGAAGGCGATGTGATCTTGACGTTCAAAAACGGTTTTGTTTCGGGCTTGATCTATGCGCCGAAAGCTGTTTATGAAATCATTCCGAAAGGCGAAAAGCAGATTTTAGTCGAACTCGGTCAGGAACTTTTTCCCGAATGCGGCGGCGAGCTTAAATCCGACGAAAACCCAATAAAAACAAACTCCGAAAATACGTTGGCGACGATTGATTCGGGCGACCGGATTGATGTTTTGGTGGTTTACACGACCGCGACGAAAAATGTTTTAGGCGGTGACGCGCAGGCGCAGACGCTCGCGCAGCAGGCGATTGATTCGACCAACGCGGCATATTTGAACAGCAAAATTCGTCAACGCGTGCGGATGGTTCACGCGCAGGAACATCTATACACCGAAAGCGGAAATTCTTCGACCGATCTGAGCAATCTGCGGAACAACGCGACGATTCAGGGCTTGCGCGACACGCACAAAGCCGATTTGGTGGCAATGATCGGCGAGGTTTCGGGCGTTTGCGGGATCGGTTATCTGATGGGAAGCAATCAGACGAGCGGCAATCCGAACAACGGTTTTACGGTTACGACCCGCAGCTGTGCGGTCGGAAACCTGAGTTTCGCGCACGAACTCGGACACAATATGGGCAGCCAGCACAACCCCGAAAACGGCTCGAATCCGACGTATCCGTTCGGTTTCGGGCATTATGTCAACGGCAGTTACCGAACGGTGATGAGTTATGTTGACCCGTGTCCGAATGGCTGTACGCGGCGACCTTATTTTTCCAATCCCGAAGTGATTTTCAGCGGTTCGCCGACCGGCATTGACAATGCCCGCGACAATGCGCGTTCGATCAATCTGACAGCGGATGCGATTGCCAATTACCGTTACAGCGGCGCGAATTTGATGCTCACGAATTTCAACGGCGGCGACGTTCTGCCGCGTCTGATTGCGAGAAATTTAACGTGGTCGTCGGATAATATTACAGGAAATGTCCGCATCGAAATTTCACGCGATGAAAGCACGAACTGGCAAACCCTGATCGCCGACACACCGAACGACGGAACGGAAAGCGTCGCAGTTTCCGGCAGAGCGACCAAACGCGCGAGATTAAGAATTGTCAGCATTAATAATCCGACCGTCAGCGATTCAAGCGTTAGAAATGTTTCGATTCGGTAGATAAAATATTGTGATAAACTTGGTCATCAAATGGCAGATATTTTCGATGAATTTAAAAATTTGATCGGAAGAATCAATGAAAAGCAAATTGATTATGCGGTTTGCGGCGGATGGGCAATGGCAATTCATGGCGCACCGCGAGCAACTGTTGACATTGATATACTTGTTGCGAACGAAAACCTTTCGAAAGTTTGGCGCATTGCCGAAGAGTTAGGTTATTGGGTTGAAGGTTTGCCGCTTTCTTTTGACGATGGAATTATCGAGATTCGCCGAATTTCTAAAATTGACGAGGAAACAAAAACACTTTTTACGATTGATTTTTTGCTCGTCACCGAAGGTTTGAAAACGGTTTGGGAAACGCGGGAAAATATTGATTGGGAAGACGACAAAGTGTGGACAGTTTCGCGGGAAGGCTTGATTTTTATGAAACAATTGAGTGGACGGCACAAAGACCTTGGAGATATTGAAAGTCTTTTGGAGTTAGAAAATGAAAGTTGATATGTCGCCGAAAGCCGTCAAAGGTCGTTTGAAATTGGTTTCGCAACTTTGGCGATTGAGTATTTCGCTCGGAAAAGCCAAAAAAGAAACCGACGAACGCCGAAAAAATAAAGTCATTCCTCGTAGTTCAGAAAAAGAAGCCTAATTATTCGACCGAAAAATTCCCCTGAATAACCATCGGTTTATCGGTGTCGTTGACAAAAATAAGAACGTAATTTTCTTCGACCAGCGGAGCTTTGATTTCTGCCGTTTTTCGCCCTTCAAAACTGAACATTTTATAGAGCGGGTCGGGAAAATATTCGTCGTAAGATTTTTGCAGATAGACGAATCCGGCAATTTTTTCGCCTTCCAGAAGTTTGGCTTCGCCGACGAGCTTGAGATTTTCCTTCGGAATTTCAAACGACAAAGAGTAGTGCGATTTCGGTTCGATTTTGATGCGCTCGTCCATCACGATTATTTTGTCCGAACCTTCCGCCGTGTTCGTATTGGCGTTATCATTTGCCTGATTCGTGTTGGCATCGGCAATATCGGTGTTTAAATTCTGATTCGTGTTGGTCTTGCGAGTCGGCGTTGGGAGCGGCGTTTTCGGTTTGTTGATATTCTGTGAAACCTGCGAATTTCTTTGCGAATTCATTAAAAGATAAACGCCGAAAATCGAAGCGGGAATCGCAATCAGCGCAACGATCAGCGCGACCCATTTGAGATTTGAAGAAGATTTCGGCGGTTTGGTGTTTTCGGGTTTGGTAACTCGCGCATCATTCATCAATACGGTTTGCGCCTCGTTCCTGGTTTCAACCAGCCGCCCGCCGCAATTTGTGCAGAATATTAAATCGTCATCAACTTCCGTCCGGCAATTTTGGCAAATCATAAACAGTTTGAATGTTAAGTTAGTCTGCCGAAAAACGTCAAACTTAAAGCGCGAATTATTGGTTATCCAAAAAGTTGTGATATTTTAATGCTATGAAAATCCGCAAATTACAACTCAAAAACATCGGCGTTTTCGATGACGAAACCATCAAATTTCAGCCTTGTCCTGCGAAAGATAAAGCGGAGATTCATATTTTCACAGGTCAGAATGGAACAGGAAAAACAACTGTTTTGATGGCTTTAGCTAGTGCTTTTGAAGATACAGGGGTGGTTAATAAAAAACGGGATAGTAATTATTTTTACAAAAGATTTCGAGGTATTAATCAAAGTGTTGCAACAATAGAGTTTGATTCAACGAAAGTAATGGTTTACAGAACTAAAATGATTGGTGCAGAAGAATTTTTGTCAAAAACTCACTATGACAAAGATTTTATTTCATATGAAAATTCATTAGATTCAAGCGAGTTATACATTTATGACTATGCTGTTTTCGCTTTTTCAGGATACAGACAAATTGAGAATGAAAGAGTTCAAGCTAATTATTTACCCAAAAATTTTAACCCGCTTTCGCAGTCACTCAAATTTATCAAAGATTATCGAAAAGAAGGCGAAATTACCATAAATCAATTAGTTGCAAACAATATTTCAAACAGAGCCTTATCAAAAGAAGACGGCAGTTTAGAAGAATCAAAAAGATACGAAACAGTTATTAACGCAATTGAAGACTTTATCAAAGATATAACTGATTACGATGTGAAATTCGTTTTGAAAAGATCTCCTAATGAATTGAAGTTGAGAATTCACGGAGAGGAATTAGATTTCGATGTTTTGCCGGATGGTTTGCGGTCTTTAATAAGTTGGATTGCCGATTTGCTTGGCAGAGTTGATTTGCTGAAATGGCAGGACGATTTGCCGATAAACGAAAAGAATCTGATTTTACTGCTCGACGAAATCGAAGTGCATCTGCATCCGGCTTGGCAGAGAAAGATTTTGCCGGTCGTGCAGAAATTATTTAAGAATTCGCAGATTTTTGTTTCAACACATTCGCCGTTTGTCGTTAATTCGGTTGATGATGCGTGGGTTTATAAGCTCGAACTCGAAAACGGCAAAGCAAAAGTTGGTGAACCGATTAGAACGGAAAACAGCAATAGTATTACGCAAGTTTTGCGAGAAATTTTCGATGTTTACGGGTTATTTGGTAAGGAAGTACAAGACAAGATAGATGAACTTGAAAAACTTAGAAACAAAATTCTGTCAAACGGTTCAAACGAGAAAGATGAAAAAGACTTTTTGAGAATTGCAAAAAAACTATATGACGAACCGAGTGACCAGGTAAAAAATATTGTCAAAGGCGAACTTCAACAACTAAGCGAAATCAAAGGCAAGAAATTTTCGATATGATAGAAGTCCCAAGAACGGAAGCCCCGCAATGTTTGAGAGAGAATTACAAAAAATGGGGGAAAGAATATAAACGGAATTTAGAAGCGAATCCAAATTATTCACATCATTGGCACAATCGCCGAGATGAAATTGAAGGTGCTTTATTTTGGATGACCTCAAATCATTGCTCATTTTGTGATATTCAACCGCTTAGAGCCTCTGGCGCAACGATTGAGCATTTTCGCCCAAAGAACGGGAAGAAAAAGTATCCGCTGCTCGCGTATTATTGGGGAAATTTATTTTACAGTTGTTCAAATTGCCAAAAGAAAGGCACAAGATTCAGCAAAAAACTTTTGAAGCCGGACAAATCGGCATATAGTTTTAGACATTATTTTATTTACAATTATTCAACCGGAATCATAGATCCAAATCCTGCTCGTTCACCTGAAGACCAAGAAAGAGCTAAAATTACTATTGATTGGTATGGTTTGAATAAATGGGGACGACCGGACGAAAGAGTAAAAGAAAGAAACAGCTTTCTTGAGGATCAAGTATTAGGTAAGAATAAAAATATTAACGATTATTCATACAGATTTATTTTGCACTAATGAAAACAACACAAAAAAAATCGCGTCTGCGCGAGTTGAGCGAAGAATACGAGCGTCTGGAGCGCAAGCTGAAACTCGGCGGCGGCGCGGAGAAAATCGAGAAAATTCATAAGCAGGGAAAACTCACAGCGCGGGAACGGATTGAACTGCTGTTTGACGACGACGCTTATCAGCTGGAAATCGGTTTGCTGATCGCTTACGACGAGTATAAAGGACAAGCTCCGGCGGCGGCGGTCGTTACTTCAATCGGCAAAATCCACGGGCGCGAATGCGTCGTCGTCGCCAATGACGCGACGATCAAAGCGGGCGCGTGGTATCCCGAAACGATCAAAAAAATCCTTCGCGCACAGGAAATTGCGATGCGCAATCGTGTGCCGATTATT
>JALHNX010000095.1 GCA_022843305.1 Pyrinomonadaceae bacterium
AAAAGTTGGCGAAAGTAAATGGTTGAAAGAATTGACAGGAATCGGTTTGAATCCGGCAAAAGCTATTAAAGAAGCGGTTAAAAATACGTTCAGAAAAGACGAAAAGAAATCGGTTTTAGGGTTAGATGAAGAAAAAGAAATTTGAAAGATTTCCTAAATGTCGCAGAGCGACGAATTGAGTTTAGCCGTGTAATTTATTGCACGAAATTTGATGAAATAAATTCTTTGTCGCATTAGTGACAACTGAACTTGAGCGGTTAAAGGATTGGGTTTATGGTAAAAAAAGTCAGAACCATCTGCGGTAGCGGATGGTTTAAGTTAATCAACCCGGACTTTTACGATAAATATTCAAGTTTTCTGAATTCAACCGCCCGCTACCGCAGGCGGTTCTGACCCGTATAAGCAACTTGAATTTTATTTTCAAATGTCGCAGACGCGACAGAGTGATTTACTATTACATTACGTGCAATAAATTACACGGCTAAATTCGGGCAATCGCTACGCGATTACAAAGTCAAAAAGTTATTTGTGAAAAAATATGAATCCTAATGAAATGCTGAAACTCGCCCGACAGGTTTATGAGGGCTTGTCCGAAAAAGATATTGAAGAAATTGAAAGGATTGCGCTCGACCGTTCAAATTTCTTCAGTAAAGACCCGAACAGACTTAATGAATTGTTGGACGGAATTGACGAAAACAATCTTCACGGTGAAATAGATTTTGGAAAACCTGTCGGAAAGGAAATTTTGTAATTTGAAATCCGAATATAAAGAATTCGATATAAAAATGACGCGCCGTTCAATCGAACTCGCGTCTTTTGGTGTCGGTCAGGTTTCACCGAGTCCTTTAGTCGGCTGCGTGATCGTCGGCGAATCGGGCGAGATTGTCGGCGAGGGAAGTTATATTTATGAAAATGTTACGCACGCCGAGGTTTTGGCTTTGAACGAGGCGGGCGAACGGGCAAAAGGCGGCACGGCTTATGTTTCGCTTGAACCGCATTCTTATCACGGGCGGACGAAGCCCTGCACCGATGAGTTGATAAATGCGGGAATCCGGCGCGTTGTCTGTCCGGTCGAAGACCCGAATCCGCTGGTGTCGGGGAAAGGTTTTGCGAAATTGCGCGAGAGCGGAATCGAGGTCGTGACGGGCATTTTGCGCGTCGAAGCGGCGCGTTTGAACGAAAAATTCTGCGTCTGGCATAACAAACTGCGTCCGTTCGTGCATTTAAAATTGGCGATGAGTTTGGACGGGCGAATTTCGCTGGAAAATTCGGTTTCGACAACGCTTTCGGGCAAGGAATCGGCGGTCAGAGTGCAAAGTTTGCGGCACGAACACGACGCGATTCTGGTCGGCGGAAACACGGCTTTCGTTGATAATCCGTCGCTCACGGACAGAAGCGAAAAACCGCGAAGGCGAAAATTAGTGCGGGTTATTCTCGATAATCGTTTGCGGATTCCGCTCGATTCGACGCTTGTAACGACCGCCAAAGAAACTCCGACGCTGGTTATTTCAAACTCAAATGACGAGGCGAAAATTAAACAATTAATCGAAAAAGGCGTTGAGTTTGCAAATGTGAATGCGCGTGATTTGTCGGCGGTTTTGGAAGAACTCCGCCGGCGCGAACTGCAAAGCGTTCTGGTCGAAGGCGGCACGGAAATCGCGGGCGCGTTTTGCGATGCGAAATTGGTTGATAAATTAACCTTCATCGTCGCGCCGATCATTATTGGCGGACACAATGCGCCGCTCGCAATCGGCGGAAACGGTGCAAACTCACTTGAAAATGCCTTGACATTACACGATTTACAAATCATCAAACACGGCACGGATTACGAATTCACGGGCTACCCGTTTTAGAAGTATGAATGATGAATGATGAATGATGAAATAAAAAATTCATCATTCATCATTCATCATTCATACTTTAAATTAGGGCTGCATAAAACCCAGATTTCCGGTTGTAAAACTTTGGAGATTCGGGAAAACATAGCTCATATCCGCCGCCGGCAAGCCGAACCAGTTTGAAAGCGTCGCGGCGTATTGTTCGACCGACGTTGTCGGAATCCAGCGACCGCGCGCATTCGAACCGCCGTCGGCATCGTCGGGACCATTGTTGACGAGCGTCGGAAAAGGCGTGCCGTTTGTTGTATTCATCCCGTAAAAATCGCCGCCGAGAACCGCGTCGCCGATCACAAACGAATGATTTGCCCAGCCGTGATCCGAGCCGACATTTACTCCCGAACTCGCCGGATTAAACGTGCGGTTAAAATCGGACATCGTAAACTGCGTCACTTTGTCGCCGAGCGCCTGCACCGTCATTTCATCGTAAAACGCCCGCATCGCCTGACTTAGTTGTGTGAAAAGGAAATTCTGACCGGCGAGCTGTCCGGAATGAGTATCGAACCCGCCGATCGTACAGAAAAAAATCTGACGATTTATGCCTAAAACCGTCCGCGTTTTAATCATCCGCGCGACCTGTTTTAACTGATTGCCGATGTCGGTGTTCGGAAACGTGACCGTCACTTCCGAAGTATTGTTGAGCGAACGGCTGATTTCCAGCGCGGCGCGATGAATCCGGTTTGAAGCGGTAATCAATTCCTGATTCGTGTCGAGCGTCAAAGCGGCGCTCAGAGCCTCAAGCCGCGCATTCGTCACGGGCGAATTGTTGTAACCGACGAGCGCGAGAACATTGCTCAAAGGTGTCGGCGCGGGGGCGAGCGAAAGCGGCTCGGTCGTATCGCCGACCGTAAAAAGCTGTGTTCCGGCAAGCGAACTCAATGTCGGAACCAGCCGGTTCGGGTTATCTGTAAACGTGATCTTATCTGAAATTCGTCCGCCCCAACCCGTCAAAAGCGGAGCATCCGAACGGCAGTTTTGATGCTGGTTGACCTGATCGTTATGCGAAAACAAATTCAACGGACGCTGAACCGAGTTGGTCTGGTATTGCGCTCTGGTCATCGGGCGAACAAGCGTTCCGACATTCGTGACGACAGCCATTTTGCCGGTCGCCCAGAGCGGATGAATTCCGGGATTCAAGCCGCCCGGCAACGTTCCGAACGCGGGATGCAGTCCGTAAGCTAAATTTCCTATTTTCGGAACCGAAATCGGCAGCAGTGTGTTTTGCGCGAGCGCCAAACCCTGAGGACTGCGGGCGGCGGAATAAGCCGCATAATTACTCACGCTGGCATCGTTATGAATCGGAATGACGGTGTTGTTGCCGTCGTTGCCGCCCGAAAGGAAAATGCAAACCAGAGCGCGGTAATCGTCCGGCACGCCTGATTCGAACTTCGTGCTTGTTTTTTGCGCCATCGCCTGCATCAAGCCGAAATGCCGCGACTGCGTGGCGAGTGCCGTCATGGTCAAAGCGCAGCCTGATTTGATCAAAAATTCGCGTCTGTTCTGTTTCATTATTTTTACCTCTGAATCTGAAATTGCGAAGAAACCGCAATTAAATAAACCGCCGTTTTTGTGCGCAGGTTCGGATTGTTTGCCGGAACCGCCGAAATTGCCGTCAGCAGGGCGTTTCGATGTTCGGCGGAAAGCGTGCCGTGCAGCATTTTTGTGTTCAGATAATCCAAAAGCTGTGTGCCGCTCGCGTCCGCTTCGGCAAACGCCTGCGCTTCGCTTAGATCGAGCGACGTTCCGCGTAGCGAATCGGTCACATTTGCCGTGATCCCGTCGAAAACCAGAACGGAAATAAAATTCGTTCTGTTGATGGCGGAAGACGTGTTCAGAAGCGCAAATTCAGGCGCGGTCAATGTAGTTCCGGGAACGATAAAATCCGGCGGAAAATAATTGAAAACCGTCGGCGAATAAAACGGGTTTTGCCCCATTTTATCCATAAAAAAGCTCAAACCGCCGTCGCTCAACGAATTTCCGTCCCACGACTTGGCGGGAAAAAGCCGCCCGAGATTGGTGACGAGCTGCACGGGCTCGCGCAATTTTCCGTAGCGCGGCGCGGTTTTTACGTTTCCGCGCGCTTCGGGATCGAGCAGAATCGCCCGAATAAAAGCCTTCATATCACCGCGCACGTTTTGACCGTTATTGACAAAAACATCGGCAACGCGCTCAATATACGCGGGCGAAGGATCGCTGGTGACGAGATGCTGAATCATCAGCTTGCTGATATAGGGCGGCAAGTTCGGGTGATAAAAAATATTATCGAGTGCCTGATTGAGCGACGCTTCGGCATAAACGGCTGTTTCCCCTGCCGTCGTGCAGTTCGTGCAAGCCGGAATCATCGTGTTGACCGCATTCGGATAACTCAAAAGAGTTTTTTCCGTCGTATCGTGATTCGCGGGATTGACGACCATCGGATCTCTGAAATTTAACGTGCCGGGAACGCCGCTCGGACAACCTGCGCCGCTGCAGAAAGTCCAGCCGGTGAAAACTTTCGAAAAATTATTGATCGTTTCCTGGTTATAGGTCGGGATCGGATTATTCTGCCCGTCGCGCTGAATCGTGCCGTCCTGATTGAGCATAAAAAGACCGATCGAAAACAACTGCAAGATCTCGCGCGGATAATTTTCGTTCGGGTTGTTTTTGGTGCTTCGAACCATATCCAGATAATCGCCCATTGCCGGATTCAGCGTCATTTCAGACATCAGATCTCGGTAATTACCGAAAGCGTTGCCGGCAAGAATCTTGTGATAAGCGATCATTTGGCTCGATTGCTGGATCGTCACGCCCGATGTTACCCAAATCTGGCTCAAACTCCACGCGATACGATGCTTAAGCGGCGCATCGCCGTAAAACGCTTCTTTGAAAAGCCATTGCTGGAGCGGCTGCATCGTATATCTTTCGCGGAAGCAGGTCGGATTTTGAGTTGCCGAGCAGGCAGGCGGAATATTGGTCGGCATCGGCGGAATATTCGGGTAAGGATTTGTCGGATATGGGGCTTCGAATTGTTCTGCGAGCCACGTTCGCAACCCGATGCGGCGAACGCGGTTGTCAAGCCGGGTCGTTGCGCCGAAGGTCGCCTGTTCGAAAAATCTGGCGCGGTCGCCCGACCAGCGATAACCGACGGCTTCCGTGGTCGGCGTTTCGTCTTTGAACGAATCCTGTTTTAGAAATTCGGGAATGATGATCTCGCCGCCCGATTTGCCGAGAGAAATTTTCAAAGCGTTGCTGACAAGTCCGCGCCACGTCAGATAAATTACCGATTCGCCGTCGTCGAGCGGCTGACCGCGATAGCCGTCGCGGTCGTAAATCCGCACTTTCAGAGCGTAAACCGTTTTGCTGACCATCGTTAATTCTTCGGTTTGAAGTTCAAAGGTCTTGCCGCTTTTTTGATAGAGATAAACCCGCAGCGCATTCGCACCTTCGTTATCCATCAAATCCAGATTAGTCACAAAAAGCGTAAAGAGATTTTCGCGACCCGAACGAAAAAGCGTCGGCGATTGTTTGGGCAGATTGCCTTTCCATGTCGCAGAATTGACCGCCAAAACCTGCGACGAATTCGCCTGACTCAGCAAAACCGGAGTCGGCGAATCTGGATTCGGATCAATTTCAGCGTAAGCGCGAACACAAAAAAGGCAGATTAAAAAGATAAAACAAGATAAATTCCAAAACGGCTTTGACATAATTTCTCCTATGGTTTGAAGCCCTTTGATGAATATGTTTGTGAAAGATGATTTCCGGGTGAAAGTTATATTACACTTCCGGCGAAAATTCAATAAACCCGCGCTAAATTTTGAAAATAATAATAAATCCGGGCTTTGCAAAAAAACAATTAAAAGCATAGGTGTGATAAATCATTATCAATTTTACATTCTGCATTTTACATTTTTAAGCAGGTATTTACTGCATTTAATGAATAATGAATAATGTAGAATGTAGAATTATTCGTCGGCTTTCGACATTTTCGCCTATTTTTGTGCAAAGCCATAAATCCGAGTTAGACTTTGAGCAATGAACCACAAAAACTTCAAAACGCCTTTCGCCAAAAAATCTTTCGGACAAAACTTTCTGATTGACAAAAATTACATCGAAAAAATCATTTCCGCTCTGAATCCTCAAATGGGCGAAACGATCATCGAAATCGGCGCGGGTCGCGGAGCTTTGACCGAAAGCCTTGTCGAATCGGGCGCAAATATCGTTGCTATCGAACTCGAACGCGAAATGATTGCGGTCTTAAAAGCGCAATTCGGCGGTTTTGAAAATTTCAGTTTAGTTGAGAGCGACGCTTTGAAAGTTGATTTTACAGATTATGCAAAAACTGCTGAACAAAGTCCGAAAATCAAACTCGTCGCAAATCTGCCGTATAATATTTCGACCGCGATCTTGCAAAAACTTATCGAACAGCGCGAGGTGTTTTCGGAAATGATTCTGATGTTTCAGCGCGAAGTCGTCGAACGCATCACGGCGACGGTCGGCAGTAAGGAACGCGGGTTTTTAACGGTTTTGACCGAAGCGTTTCTCGAAGCCGAAAAGCTTTTTGACGTTCCGCCGAACGCTTTTCGTCCCGCGCCGAAAGTCTGGAGCGCGGTCGTTCGTTTGAAACCGAAAGCCGGATCGGTTTTTACCGACGAAAAACTGTTTCGGGAAATCATCAGCGCGAGTTTTATGCAGAAGCGCAAGACGATCTTAAATAACCTGAAAAACGCGCCGTCCGCTTTGCGCGAAAAATTCGGGGAGGCGGATGAATTTTTGCGCAAAGCCGAAATCGCGCCGAACCGCCGCGCCGAATCGCTCACTTTGGAAGAATGGAAACGAATGTTTTCAGCGGTTTGAAAATCAAAATTTCAAACCGCTGAAAATCTTTGAAAATTTGAAGGCTTATTTATTCTTTCAAATTTTCCTCGTGAACTATTTCTTCCTTCGCGGGAAATATAAGCGATGCGATGATCGAAAGCAAAATTGTTCCCAAAATAATGACGAGCGACCAGGTGATCGGAAAATGTCCGCCGTAAAGCGGATTAAGCCAGACCATTTTCAAACCGACAAAGACCAGCACAATCGCCAACCCGTATTTCAGAAGATAGAATTTATTAATTACTCCTGCCAACATAAAATACATCGAGCGAAGCCCGAGAATCGCAAAAATATTCGAAGTGAATACGATCAGAGGTTCGCTCGTGACGGCGAAAATCGCCGGAACGCTGTCAACCGCAAAAATGATGTCGGTCGCTTCCAGAAACAAAAGCGCGATAAAAAGCGGCGTCGCGTGACGAATGCCGTTTTTCATAACGAAAAAATCTTTCCCGTTGATCTCGTGCGTGACGGGCATAAAGCGTTTGAAAACGCGGATCAGGAAATTCTTTTCCGGCTCGATCTCCTCGCTGTTCGTAAAGAACATCTTGATGCCGGTGATGATCAAAAACGCGCCGAAAATATAGATGATCCAGTTAAACTGCATCAGCGCCGAACCGAGCGCGATAAAGATTGCGCGGAAAATCAGCGCACCCAAAATGCCGTAAAATAAAACGCGGTGCTTGTATTTCGGCGGAATTCCGAAATAACTGAAAACCAGCACGAAGACGAAAATATTGTCAATCGAAAGCGAATATTCGAGAATATAACCCGTTAAAAATTCGAGACCCGCTTTGGTGCCGATTTCCGCCCCGAATTTGGTGGACGCGTATTGATAAAAAAGAAAATTAAAGGTCAGCGCGAGCGTCACCCAGACGATGCTCCATATCGTCGCTTCCTTAAAGGAAACAACGTGCGCCTTGCGATTAAAAACGCCGAGATCGAGCGCGAGCATAAAAAGGACGAATATCAGAAATCCGCCGTAAAACCACCAATATTCCGCAAAGGGAAATAACGTCATATAAAAATTCTCCAAAAAATAATTTTAAAGTTTGCCACAAAAGGAAAACCCCTCTGCAAGCAAATATTATTTGCTTAACAGAAGGTCTCGATACTTTGCTGACGAACCGGATTTCGTTTCGGAAAATCGTATTGACGATTTCGTCAGACCTCAAGAAAGGCAATCTACTCCCTTCAAAATTGTTAATTATATATTTACGAATTCCTTATTTTATTGTCAAGATTCATTTTGAAATAATTTCGGCAGCGACTTGAAAATCCCGAATTAAACCTTTAACTTAAAAAATCAGTTTAATTTATATGGATAATGAAACAAAAAATCTTTCCGACCGCGTTGCCCTGCGTCCGGTCGTTTTGCCGGACGACGAAGAATTTTTGATCGCGCTTTATTACACAACGCGTGAGGATATACAGCTTACGCCGCTTGACGAAGAACAGAAAAAAAATCTTTCGCTGATGCAGTATATGGCTCAAAAACAGCATTACACGGCGCAATTTCCCGGTTCGGCGAACGATATAATTATGTTTGACGGAAAAGCGATCGGTCGTCTTTGGATCGCGCGGTTTGAAAAGGAAATCGTCGGTGTCGAGTTTATCATTCTGCCCGAATACCGGAATCATAAGATCGGCACGAAACTGCTCAGGGATTTGTTTGCCGAAGCCGTCGCTTCGAACCGCGAGTTTAACTTTTACGTGTTGAAAATAAACGAAAATGCGCAACGGCTTTACAAGCGTCTGAACTGCAAATTTATTGACGAAACGCCGACGCATTTTAAAATGCAGTGGCGACCCGAAAACGAGCTTATGAGGAGAACCGAATAATGAACGAATTGCCTACCCGAGAAGATTTTCTCAAACATCTGAACACGAATTTTCGCCTTTTTTTTGACGGCGAACAAACTGCCGAGGTCGAATTAACCGAAGTCAGCGAAATGACGGAAAGATCAGGTTACGCGGCATATTCTTTGGTTTTTATCGCACCCAAAAACGTTCCGCCAATGCAGAAGAGTTACCAAATGGAACACGACACACTGGGAAAGATGGAATTGTTTTTAGCTCCGTTTGAAGAAAACGAAAAGGGTTTCGCTTTTGAAGCGCTTTTCAACCAAAAGATTATCGTTCCAAATGATTGATAATCGCCTCATACCGATTCGGTTCGGCACTGACGGGCGAGATGGTCAGCATAAAAGTGCCGAACGAAAAATGTGTAAATTCAAACCGGCTCGATTTGAAATTTGTTTCGCGCAGGCTTGAAAACATTAAAGAAAAACTTTCGCCCCTGATGCCTTCTTCGACATTTGCCTTATGTTCGAACTCTTTCACATCAATGAGTTTGAGCCATTCGGTGCGCCGCAAATTCTCATGCCGTATCTGAAAATCGGTATTAATAAAAGGAATAAAATCCTTGCCGGTAAATGACAATACGGGGTCAGACAGGGTTTCCGGCGGAATCGCGAAAAATTCCTTAGATTTCAATGTTTGTCCGAATGCCGAACCGCTCAGGCAGATAGTTGTTCCGGCGACTGTTGCCATTCCGAGTGCTTGAATAAAATTTCGTCGGGTTATCATAATTGTTAGTTTAAAAAAAGGAAGGTTAGGGAATTTGAAACTGAAAAGATTCTACTCCTTTTCGAGAATAATTTCAATAAAATTATGTATTAAATAAAACACTTGAATTTAAGTGTAAAAAAGAGTATTATCCTTACACGAAATTCAAACGAGCATTTTCGTTTCCATTGGGTTTGCATTTTAAATCCATTTTTTCCAAAACCATTAGAACAACTCGAATTTGCGACAGGACATATTCCCGGGTCGGCAAATACGGTTGAATTTAATTTTTATTGGGTTCGCAGTTATACAACCCGTTTCAACAAACTTTATAGATCAAAACAACAAATTAGGAGGAAATTATGGCAGAACCATTTATCGGGCAAATTATAATGTTCGGGGGCAATTTTGCAATACGCAGTTATGCACTCTGCAACGGACAGATACTTTCAATTGCACAAAATACGGCACTTTTTTCAATTTTAGGAACAACTTATGGTGGTAACGGGCAAACAACCTTTGCGCTCCCCAATCTGCAAAGCCGCGTTCCCGTTCATTTTGGACAGGGACCGGGACTTTCATCATACGCATTAGGTCAGCAAGGCGGCACGGAAACCGTAACTTTGTTACAAACGCAAATGCCCGCGCATAATCACCAAATTGGTACCAATTCAAGTAACGGTAACGCGCAAGAGCCGGAAGGCAACTTTTTGGCTCCGGCGACGGTCAGCGGTGCCGGAACTGCGGTCAGCGGTTACCGAAACGCTCAGGACGGAACATTTTTGAATGCGCAGGCAGTCGGATTGACCGGCGGAAATCAGCCGCATCCGAATTTACAACCATATCTGGCTCTGAATTTTCAGATTGCTCTGCAAGGTATTTTCCCGTCAAGAAATTAGACGGCTTTTTTTATTTGAAACGGCGCGGGTGAAATGGCGCAAAGCCCTTTTACCCGTGCGGAACAATTTTTACAAAGTTTTTGTAAAACGCCGGATTTGATTCGGCGATCAGCTTTTTGTAAAACCAAGCGCCGCAATTCGGCATCGCGCTTTTTTAGTCAACTTTGAAATATTAAAAGGTACTCCATCATGAAAAAAAATAATTTAAGTATTAAACAACGTATTTTAGATCTTTTTTCGTTTACTCTGCTCCTGCTGATTACAATCTCGTTGACAATCAATCCAATTGTGGCGACCGCGACAACCAATTCGAAAGGCGCTGTGCCGCAAAAAATTAAAAGCGCGGTAACCGAAACTCGGGCAGAAAATAACCAACCGCTGCTAATCCCGTCAACGGTTTTCACGAATGCTGCGTCAATCACTATACCCGATGATGCAATAAATGGGGCAACCTCGACTATTGCAGTTTCGGGAATGTCGGGACCAATTTCTTCGCTCACGCTAACATTAAACAATTTTACAACTCCGCGTCCCCAACATATAGATATGCTTTTGGTGGGACCGGGCGGTCAAAAGTTTGTTTTTCTGTCTGATGCGGGCGGTCAAAATGTCGGTTCGGCAACGAGCAATGTTACGATGACTTTTAGCGATGCCAGTGCTGTAGTAATACCGCAAGCCATCAACACGCCTTTTACGAGCGGAACTTTCCGACCGGTTGATTATGATGCGAGCGTTAGTTTTCCGACATCGCCTGCTCCTTATCAACATGCGCCGCCGTTTGGCGCGGCATCGTTCGGTTCGGTTTTCGGCGGTTTATCCGGCGCGAGTGTTAACGGAAACTGGACATTGCATATTTTTGACCCTCAACCGGGACCAGGGACAACACAAAACGTTGCCGGCGGATGGTCTTTGGATATTACCACGACACCGGCGGCGGCACCGACAACGACGGTTTTGTCTTCTTCGGCTAATCCGTCATTTACCAATCAGGCGATTAATCTGACCGCAACCGTCACCAGCACCTCGACGGTCAACACGGGCGTGGTTAATTTTGTTGATAACACGACAAGCACGACTTTATGCAGCAGCGTTGCCGTCAACGGAAGCGGCGTGGCAACCTGTAATGTTCCAGCCAATACTCTGACCGAGCGCATTCATCAGATCACGGCAACGTATGTCGGCAACGTGACGTTTGCGACCAGCAACGGCAGTATCAGTCAGGAAGTAAACAACCCGACACAGATTTCGGGAACGATGTTTACAAATCCGGGAACGATTGTCGTCAGCGATACGAGCGGCGTTTTGAGTGTGCCGTATCCATCAAACATCTTTGTTTCGGGTTTGACCGGAACAATTTCAAAAGTCACGGTCTCGCTGTTGGGCGTCAATTTCCCTGAAACCGGCGATCTCGACCTTTTACTGGTCGGACCCGGCGGACAAAGGTATGTTTTCTGGTCTGACGCCGGCGGCGGCGCTTCGCCTTCGACCGGAACATTTATACTTGACGATACGGCGGCAACCCAACTTCCCGCGAGCGGTTCAATCGCCGCCGGAACTTACCGACCGGCAGATTACAGCGTCGAATCAGATGTTTTCCCCGCGCCCGCGCCTGCCGGACCCTACAGCACGGCAGCCCCGAACGGCGGATCAACCTTTGCATCGGTTTTCGGCGGCGCGGCTCCGAACGGAAAATGGAGTTTGTATGCAACGGACGATGCCGGCAGCGGCGGCATTACTTCGAGCATTGCGGGTTGGCGCTTGACGTTTACAACCAGCGGCGATGCGCCGACGACCACGGTTTTGACATCTTCTCCGAATCCTTCGACGACGGCGCAACCCATTTTGTTTACCGCGACCGTCACCAGCACGAGTACCGTAAATTCGGGAACAGTTACCTTCCGTCGCGGAGCAATTATTTTATGTAATGCCGTCCCGGTTAATGGAAGCGGTGTGGCGACGTGCAACGTAACGGCAGGCACAATTCCGCAGGGAACACACGTCATTACGGCTGATTACAACGGCTCGCCCGGACAATTTAATATCAGTAACGGCACGACCACTCAACAAGTTGACAGCCCAACGGTTGTTGCCTGTCTGAATTTCGCTAATAACGGCGGCGTGACGGTTTCAAACACGACCACATTGGGAAATCCCTACCCGTCGAATATCATCGTAACGGGTTTGGGCGGCACGATCTCGAAAGTAACGCTGACAATGAATATCGGCAGTGCGCTGACTCCCGACCACAATGACTTTCTGCTCGTTGGACCCGGCGGACAGAAATTCCTGTTTATGGGCGACGCGGGCGGCAATTTCGACATTATCAACCAGACTATTACGCTCGATGACGCGGCGGCAACGCCGCTGCCCGACAACGCCGTGATTACCACCGGAACTTATCGTCCGGCATCTTATACGGGCGATCCCGATGTCTTCCCGGCTCCGGCTCCGGCTTCGCCTTATAATCCGGCGGGACCCGAAGGCGCGGGAACGTTTGCGCTTTTTAACGGCATCAGCCCGAACGGAACGTGGCAGCTTTTTGCGGTCGAAGACGCGGGCGACGCGGCTGACACGGTCATCAACAACTGGAGTCTGACGTTTACGCTTGCTCCGACGGCGACGACGACTGCTGTTACATCGTCGGTTGATCCTTCGGTCTTCGGACAGCCCGTAACATTTACGGCAACGGTTACAGCTAATTCGGGAACCGGAGTTCCGAGCGGAAACGTCCAATTCTTTGACGGCGCGACACCAATCGGCAGCCCGGTGGCATTGAACGGTTCGGGCGTAGCAACATTGGTAGTTTCCAATCTTTCGGTCGGAAATCACACGATTACCGCGCAATATGCGGGCGCGGCAACGGCTTGCAACGGCACGTTTAACTCAAGCACCGGTTCCTTAACGGGAAATCCGCAGACTGTTAACCAAGCCGGCACGACGACGGCGTTAGTTTCATCATCGAATCCGGTCGGCACAGGCGTTCCCGTAACCTTTACGGCAACGGTCAGCCCGGTTGCGCCGGGTGCGGGAACACGAACCGGAACGGTTACTTTCTTCCGTGGCGGCGTGGCGATTTGCAGTAACGTTGCAATTAATGTCAGCGGACAGGCAACCTGTAGCATTACGTTCACGATTGCCGGAAACTACAACATCACCGCACAATACAGCGGCGACACGAACTTTACAGCGAGTGGAAGTTCGACGCTTGTTCAGCAGGCACTTGGACCGACCGCCGCATCGGTCAGTATCGAGGGGCGGGTAATTTCGAATGAAAGCGGCAGGGCTGTTTACAATGCCCGTGTCGTGATGACCGATTCTTCGGGACAATCGCGGACTGTAATAACAAATCCGTTCGGATATTACAGATTTACCGACGTTCAATCCGGTGCGCTTTATACCTTCACGGTTTCCGCGAAGGGTTATGCAGACAGCGAAGCCATCGTCAGAAATGTCACCGAAGATATTGCCGATTTCGATATTACGCTCGTCAGACAGGAATAAATCGGTAACTCCGTTTAGATAAAAAAAGGCGTGTTCAACATAAAAATTGAACGCGCCTTTTTTGCAGAAAAATAAGCAATGTCAAAAGAAAATTTGCGGCAGTTTTGCCTTTTGGTTTTGGGCGATTCAGAGCTGCAAAATCAATTAAAAAGTTTTACTGACCGCGACGAATTTATTGCCCGATTAATCAAATCGGGTGAAAAAAACGGTTTTGAATTTTCGCGCGAAGACGTTGAATTGCAAATGCGCGAAAACCGTCGGTTTTATTATGAAAGATGGATGTAAAGGAATCTGAAAATTTCCGCGATTGGATTCCCGTGCGTTGCTTCTGGCGGGAAAATAAGGCGTTTGTTGATTGGTGTTTTCTTGGAAAAGAGCGTCTGACCGAGCCTTTTTTCGACGATTCGATTGTCAAGCGGTTTCGGCAGCCGTTCAATTTATTGTTGCGGCATCAAACTCCGATAGATTTTTTAGGCGAATTTTTTGAAGTTTCCGAAAGTTTAAAACCGACCGGATTTATTTTTCATCTCTCGCGCTGCGGTTCGACGCTGGTTTCGCAGATGCTCGCCGCGCTGCCGCAAAATATCGTTATTTCCGAAGCCTCGCCGGTTGATTTTGCGGTTCGGGCAAAAAATGTCACGGAAGAACAAAAAATCGAATGGCTTCGATGGATGATAAATGCTCTCGGGCAAAAGCGAAACTCAGAAGTGAATTTTTATATCAAATTCGACAGTTGGAACACGCTCGAATTAAATCTCATAAAACGCGCTTTTCCCGACGTGCCGTGGGTTTTTTTGTATCGCAATCCGGTCGAAATCATAGTTTCGCACATCCGCCAGCGCGGAGCGCAGACGATTCCCGGAATGATAAGCGAAATTTTACCTGATTTGAGTTTTGAAGAATCCGTGCAGATGCCGCCCGAAGAATATTGCGCCCGGGTTTTGGGAAAAATTTGTCAAAGCGCACTCGAATCATTAAAAAACGGCAGAGGTCTGGCAGTCAATTACACCGAATTACCTGATGCCGTCACTTTAAAAATTCCGGAACATTTTAAAGTAAAGTTGAATGAAAACGAATTTGAAAAAATGCTTGCAGCGACAAAATATAATGCAAAAAATCCGCATCTGAATTTTTCCGCCGACAGTGAGATGAAGAAAAATGAAGCAAACGAAACTGCAATTCGGGCAGCTGAAACATTTGTCAATCCTTTTTACGAAGAACTTGAGAAGGTTAGAAAAAACGCGTAAAAAACTCCCGTGTGATATACTTTACAACTTGGAAATCAGAACCAGGAAAGGGAATTTATTGTGAAAAAGATAGAAGTAATTCCGCTCGGCGGAATCGGCGAATTTGGGATGAATTGTATGGGAATCCGCTACGATGACGAAATGATCGTCGTTGACGCGGGTATGGGTTTTCCAGAAGAAACGCCTTACGGGGTTGATATTTCGATTCCGAATTTCGATTTTTTGGACGATTACCGCGACAATCTGACCGCGCTCGTTCTGACGCACGGACACGAAGACCACATCGGCGCACTGCCTTATTTTTTAAAGAAATTCAATCTGCCCGTCTATACATCGCGCTTTACGATGGCGCTCGCGGAAAAGAAACTCGATGAGCATAAAATGCTCGGAGATGTTTTACTGCACCGTGTCGAACCGAACGACATTGCCGAAATCGGGAATTTCAAAGTTGAATTTATCCACGCTTCGCACTCGCTGGTTGATTGTTTTTCGCTTGCCATCAAAACGCCGCTCGGAACGCTGATTCATACGGGCGATTACAAAATTGACGATACGCCCGTCATCGGAAAACCATACGATCTGAAAACGCTTGCAAAATACGGCGACGAAGGCGTTCTGGCGGTTCTCGGCGATTCGACCAATGCGACGGTCGAGGGCAGAACGCCATCCGAAAAAGCCGTTATTCCCGCATTTGAAGAAATATTTGAACAAACACACGGACGCATTATAGTTTCGACGTTTTCGTCTTCGATTCACCGTTTGCAGATCGTTTTCGATATGGCGTATGAATTCGGCAGAAAACTCTGTGTTCTCGGACGTTCGATGCAGAAAAACGTCGAGATCGCCGATGAACTCGGTATTTTGCGGATTCCGCCGGATACGCTTGTTGATTTGGGAACTTCGCGCCAGCTTGCCGATGAAGACATCGTTTACATCATCACGGGTTCGCAGGGCGAAAATCGCGCCGCGCTTTGGAATATGGCGGCTTCGAGCTATAAAGGTTTGGAAATCAAAAAAGGCGATACGGTCGTGCTTTCGGCACGAATCATTCCGGGCAACGAGAAAAACATTTCGCGGCTGATCGGCAATCTTTATAAACGCGGAGCGAATATTATCGAGGAACGTCGGCGTTTGATCCACGTTTCGGGACATGCTTCGCAGGAAGACATCAAAATTATGGTCGAAACCGCGCGTCCTAAATTTGTCGTGCCGATTCACGGCGAATACCGAATGCTGTTTCGCCACAAGGAATTTATCAAGAATCACATCGAAGGTTATACGGACGAAAATGTGATTTTGATCGAAAACGGCGACGTGCTTGAATTTGACGAAATCGGCGCGCGGGTCATCGAAAAACACGAACTGAACCGCACGTTTATTGACGAAGAATCTCTGGGCGAAATCGAATACGACATCATTCGCGAACGCAAAAAACTCGCTTACGGCGGCGCGATCTCGCTGGTCGTGAAAATTGACAAAACCAAAAATCAACTTGTCGGAGAACCGCAAATTTCTTATCAGGGCGTTGCCGGAATTGATCTGTCTAACGGTTTCACCGAGGAAGCCAGAAAATCCGTCGCCGCCGCGATTATGGCGATGACTCCGCAGGAAATCGCCGATAAGCACTGGCTTCAGGAGAACGTCCGCATACACCTGAAAAGATTTCTGCAAAAAGAAACCGGCACAAAACCCGTAATCGTTACGACGATTGTCGAAGTTTAGATGAAAGCCGCTGAAATTTTAAGAAAAACCCGAATCGAAGTCGCGCCCGAAATCTTTGCGTTGGTTTCTTTGCGTAATGAAGAATGGCTGAAGCTTCTGGAAAATCCCGAACTTTCGCCGCGAATGACCGCGCCGTTCATGATCTTCAAGGACAAATGGGAAGTAACGCTTTTGCTTGACGAAACCGATTTTGAAGCGATGCGCGTCGGTCTGCGCGAGGCAAAGATCGAGAAAGGTTTTCGGCTTTTGAGTTTCGACATCGAACTCGATTTTTCGGTCATCGGATTTCTGGCTTTTTTTTCGGAAAAACTTGCCGAAGCCGAAATTTCAATCGTCGCGCTTTCGGCGTTTTCACGTGACCATCTTTTGGTCAAACAGGAAGATTTGGGAAAAGCCTTGAAAGTTTTGGGCGAATTTGTTGAAGAGCTTTGCTAGTGGAAAATGTAAAGGGGAAGATGGATAGCGCTTTTCCACTTTACATTTTTCGTTTTTCGTTAAAATTTATGTTTTGGAAAGATAAAGTCGTCTTTTTAACCGGCGCATCGAGCGGAATCGGCGAGGCACTGGCAATCGAAATCGCTAAACAAGGCGCGATTGTCGGACTGCTGGCGCGTCGTGAAGAATTGCTCAAAACGATTGCCGAAAAATGCGAAACGGTTGGCGGAACGGCGCGTTATTTCGCCTGTGATGTGGTTGATGCCGAAGCCGTTCAGAAAGCGGCGGACGCTTTGCGCGAAGAATTCGGACGGATAGATATTTTGATCGCCAACGCGGGAATCGGCGGAAATAATAAGGAAACGCGCGAATTGCAGCCCGAATTCGTCAAAAAAGTAATTGATATAAATCTGATGGGCGCGGTCAATTCGGTTTACGCGGTTTTGCCGCCGATGCTCGAACGCGGAAGCGGTCAGCTCGTTGCCATTTCGTCGCTCGCCGGTTTTCGCGGACTGCCGAAATCGGCGGCTTATTCCGCATCGAAAGGTGGAATGACGAATCTTTTTGAAAGCATTCGGCTCGACGTTCAGGACAAAGGCGTTTCGGTCACGATCATTCAGCCCGGTTTTATCAAAACGCCGCTCACTTCGGGCAGACAAAACAAGATGCCGTTTTTGATGGAACTCGAAGACGCGGTTCCGATGTTTCTTGAGGCAATCGAAAAGAAAAAGAAATTCGCCGCTTTTCCGTGGCAGCTTGCGACATTTGTCCGTCTGGGCAGAATTTTCCCCGCGTGGCTTTACGATAAAATCGCTTCGGGCGCGAAATACCGCGAGTAAAAGTTCGTTCGTAAATTGTTAAAAACCGATTCAGACACTACAATTAACAATTTACGGCGACCATCCAATAAAACCAATTTATGGACATTTTATCTGCAATAATTCTTGGCATCGTTCAGGGTTTGACCGAATTTATTCCGATTTCTTCGACCGGACATCTGGTTTTTGCGAGCCGCTGGACAAATATCTATAACGGAGATGCCGCGAAGATCACGGCGACGATGGCGGTTATCCAGCTCGGAACGCTTGCCGCCGTCTTCGTTTATTTTGCTTCGGATATTTTGAGCATCACCGCCGCTTTCGCGCGCGATCATTGGAATTTATTGACCCGAAAACGCAGTATGCGTTTTTCGGGAACAAACGGCATTCGCCCGATCTGGCTTTCGGAAGAAGCGTGGCTCGGCTGGCTGATAATTATCGGTTCGATTCCGATTGGAATAGTCGGATTATATTTTAAAGACTTTATCGAAGGTCCGGCGACGAAAAATCTCTGGATGGTTGCGACGATGATGATCGTCATCGCGGTTTTGCTGGCTTTTGCCGAAATGGTCGGCAGCCAGCGCAAAGAATTGAAGGATTTCGGTTTGGTTGATTCGTTAGCGGTCGGTTTCGCGCAGGTTTTGGCATTGATTCCGGGTGCGTCGCGTTCGGGTTCGACGATTATGGGCGGACTTTTCGCCGGACAAAAACGCGAAGCAGCGGCGCGGTTTTCGTTTCTGATGATGATTCCGGCAATCACGGCAAGCGGGCTTCTTGAGCTTTTTACAAAATTTCATTTACTTTCAAAAGATGATTTTATCGCGCTCGGCGTCGGCGTTGTCGTTGCGGGCATTGTCGGTTATCTTTCAATCTGGTTTTTGCTGGCTTTCTTGAAAAAACGCTCGACCGCGATTTTTATTGTTTATCGAATTATTGTCGGTGGTATAATTCTCGTATTGCTTTGGCAAGGTGTTTTGAGTCCGAATGTTTGAAATTATAATTGATACTTGTGTTTTGGTTTCCGCGCTCAAATCGCAACTTGGAGCATCTTTCAGAATATTATCATTACTCAAAAGCAAAAAGTTCAGAATTCACCTCTCAACTGCTTTGGTGTTAGAATATGAAGATGTTTTGAAGCGTCCTGAATTGAATTTGAATCTAACCACGCGAGATATTGATAAACTTTTGGATATTTTGTGTTTGCTTGGTGAAAAACATCGGATATTTTATCAATGGCGACCGCTTTTTAACGACGGAAAAGATGATTTTGTCGGCGAACTTGCGATTAATGCCCAAGCGCAGGCAATCGTTACACACAACGTCAAAGACTTTCAAAACATCACAAATTTTGGAATAAAAATTCTGACTCCGAAGGAGTTTTTACAGCTGATTGGAGAGATAAAATGAGTGTTCTAACGATAGATTTTCCCGAAACTTTATCAGTCAAATTGAGCAAATTAACGGGGAAAAATAAATCTGAAATGGAAAAATTCGTTTTGATTGCGGTTGCTGAAAAACTGAATTATTTAGAAGAACGCGCCAATCGCGCCAATCTTGAAGACCTCGAAAAAGTTCTTGCAAAAATTCCAATGGTCGAGCCTGAAGAATTAGATAAAATCCGATGAAGCGTTGGAATATTCGCAAACACGACCGCGAACAAGTTATAAAACTTTCACAGGCGCTGAAAATTTCGCCGCTCGTTGCCGCCTTGCTGATCTCGCGCGGATTTGAAACCGAAGAAAAAGCGCGAAAATTTCTCAATCCGTCTTACGAAGATCTGCACGAACCGCTTTTGCTGAAAGATATGCAAAAAGCGGTCGAGCGGATTTTTAAAGCCATCGAAGCGGGCGAGAAAATTCTGATTTGGGGCGATTACGATGTTGACGGCACGACGGGAACGGTTGTTTTGCGAAAAGCTCTCGAAATTCTCGGCGCACAGACGGGTTTTCACGTTCCGAATCGTTTTACCGAAGGTTACGGGCTGAACATTGACGCGCTCGAAAAAGCAAAGGAACACGGGTTTTCGCTCGTCATCACGGTTGACTGCGGAAGCACCGCGTTCGAACCGATCGCGTGGGCGCAAAGTAACGGAATGGACGTGATTGTAACCGACCATCATTTGACGAAAGATGAAGGCTTGCCGAATGCCTTCGCGGTCGTTAATCCGAATCAGCCCGACTGCGAATATCCCGACAAAAATCTTGCCGGAGTCGGTGTCGCGTTTAAGATGGCGCACGCTTTGCTGCGTGAAAAAGGCAAGGAAAATCTCGTCAAAGGCTTTTTGAAAGTCGTTGCCATCGGCACGATTGCCGACATTATGAAACTCACGGGCGAAAATCGCGCAATCGTCAAAATCGGCTTACAGGATTTGCCGAAAGCTCATAATTTCGGGCTTAAAGCATTAATGGAAGTTGCCGAATGCCGTTCGGAAATGACGAGCTATCACATCGGTTTTCGCATCGCGCCGCGCATCAATGCGGCGGGCAGAATGGATGTCGCGCGGCACGTCGTCGAGCTTTTTGAAGCCGAAACTTTTGAAAAAGCGCGTGAAATAGCGAATATTCTGAACAGCCGCAACCTCGAACGACAGAAAATTCAGCGTGAAATTACCGAACTCGCTTTGCTCGAATATCTTGAAAACGGCGGAAGTGCGAAACAGACTCAT
>JALHNX010000096.1 GCA_022843305.1 Pyrinomonadaceae bacterium
TGCGGAGAAATCCCGCGCCGCGCTGGTTGTTTGCTGAGATTCCCGATCCGAAAAGGTTTCCGGCATCAATCGCGCGGCTACAGCTTAGCAGTGCGTGAGTTTGCGTCGCACCGCCGTTGTTCGCCAACGGTCCGAGATTCGGATCGCCGGTCAGGTTGTATGAATTCGTGCCGTTGACGCAGGTCAAACCGCTTTCGATCAGCGAGAATGTGGCATTGATTGTGCCGGCAGTACTGCCGCAATCAATGCCATTCAGACTGTTGGCAACAATCGTATTATCGAGCGTCATCGTACCGGCGCCATTAGATACGCCGCCGCCGTTATTGCCCGAATTGTGGCTAAAGGTTGAGCTTGTCAGTGTTGATGTTCCGCGGTTGCGGATGCCGCCTCCGTTGCCGCTCGTTGATGAGTTGCCGCTGACAGTCGAATTTGTCAAGTTTGCCGTGCCGGAGAAGACAAGGATACCGCCGCCCGAATTGGTAGAAGTATTATTGCTAATGGTCGAATTGTTTACTGTCAGAGTTCCGATTCCAAAAGTTGCAATGCCGCCGCCGCCATCTCCGGTAGTTGCCCTGTTTCCTTCAATTACCGAGGCATTAACGGTTACTGAGCCGCCGCTAACGGTATTATTGCTAAGTCCGCCGCCTTCATTTGCAGCAGTGTTGTTGCTGATAGATGAACCCGTTATCGTTACGGTTCCCCTTTCATTGTAAAATCCGGCGCCAAAAGCTGCCGTGTTGCTGGTGAATGAGGTGTTAGTGATAGTTGTCGTCCTACCAAAAACATACAGTCCGCCGCCGCTATTTGTTACGATGTTACCGTTGAGCGTCGTGTCAGTTATCGTCACAGCACCGCTGCTGCTAACGCCAAGAAAAAAGGCACCGTTCGAAATTCCACCGCCAAGATTCGCAGTATTGAGTGTGAAGGTCGAATTGGTTATCGTCGTCGGACCGTTACTGAAAACACCGCCCCCGAATCCCGCGTTATTGCCGCTGAAGGTTGAATTTGCAATGATAACTGTGCCCTGATCATTGTATAAACCGCCGCCGAGACTGCCGCCCGCACGGAAAGTGTCGTTATTGCTGACCGTACTGTCGGAAAGATTGACGGTGCTGCCCGGCAATGCAAGAATGCCGCCGCCGGACGGGGCGTAATTGCCGGTGACGCGAAGACCAGTCAGCGTCAGCGTTGACGAATTTCCGGCGACGATACCGCCGCCGTTGTCGGCAGTGAATCGAGCCGCCGTTACGGTCAAGCCGGAAATCGTGACGATCGCTCCGTTATTGACAAAAAAAACGCGGCTGGCGTTGTTGCCCGAAACCGACAATTGATTTGCTCCCAAACCGTTAATCGTCAATGTGCCGTTATTATTAATTAATAATTGCCCGGCGGTCAGCGTGATCGTCTGTCCGCTGAGAGCAGCGTCAAAGTTAATTACATCGTTAGCGGGATTAGTGTTCGCCGCCGTAACTGCATCTCGCAAAGTGCAGGTCGCGTCGCACACTCCGTCGCCCGGATCGGTATTGGAATTGACTGTATAGGTCGCCGCCTGCGCTGAAGCGGTCAAAATCAGACTCGCAAAAACAGCGAGTAATGTTAGCTTTATTGTTGTAAATCTAATTTTTGTTTTTTTCATATTCATTTTTTTCCTTTTTTCCTTTTTTCCTTCTTTTTCTTTATCCGCTAGTCGCCGTTTTAAGTTTGTTTCTCAGCGTTTCGCCGTCCAAAACCGCCGCCAACGAATTCATACAAATCATCAACACGCCCGATTCGCTTTCGGTAAAATCTACCGCGCCCGCTTCGATGAGCCGAGTTGGCTAATTGCAAGTCGTATCGTCCATCAGAATTTCGCCTTGAACCCATTTTTTGCCGACTTTTGCTTTGACTACGATCAGTCCTTGCTGCACATCGAAAATTGTCCACGAAAGCAGCGTGCCTTTTTTCAGCTTTATAAATTTTTCAGTTGCTCTGACAAAAAATTTGGCGTTGTTTTTACTAACCTTGCAGGAAACGGGCTTGCTTTGCGCCGCTGTCGGTTGACTGAAAATTGCCGAAATCAAAAGAACGGCGGCTAAAGTTAGTCCGATAAAAAGTTTATTTTTCATTTGTTTTCTCCTTTAATTGCGGAAACACGCACGAAGTAAGTGTGTTCAACTTTACGCCCTTACTGTGTGCGGGCTTCTGCAAAAATCGTCATTTTCTCCTGATAATCGGAAGTTTGACAGACAAATAAGTTTGAACCGGCGATTCTTTCCTCACCAAAGGATTTGACTTATTCGCTTATCTGTCTGTCTTTTAACTACCGATTCGCTTCCAAATTTAGGGCTTTACTCGGTCTAAAGTAAACGCACTGCCACCAGATTCTTTCCAATCTAACTTGTTACCGTCATCCAAAATCTTCATTGTCGCATTCCATTTTTTGTTTAGTTGAACAGAGTTAATTTCAACTGTCTTTTCGTCCAAAACACGATATGAACCTTTGTCATCAAATGTATTACCACTCTTGACCTCATATTTGTCTTCAGTAAATGTTACTTCTTGATTCGAACCTGTAATCTTCCACTTTCCTTCAAGATTATTCTTAAAAACCTTAGCTTCCTCGGTTAAAGGAACTTCCTCTTTAGTTGCGGTAGCGGTATTGCTTGCCTGATTGTTGGCGTTGGCGGCGGAATTTGTCGGTAATGCCGATGTGTTGGCGTTTGCGTTGCTGTTTGCCGCCACATTGCTGTTTGCGTTTGTGTTTGCCGTCGTGTTGCTGTTCGTTGCCTTATTGCCGTTGACCAGATCATTGACCTGCGAACAGCCGGACATCGTCAAAACGCCTAAAGCCATAATCATCAAAAATTTGACGATTCGATTGTTTGAACTTTTTGTTGTTAATGTTTTTTTCATAGTTTTAGTTTCTCCTGTTTTCTTATTTCTTCTCTGTTTCAGTTTTACCGTCGTCCGGGCAATCAATTAAATCGTCCTTGATTTCGCCTCGCACCCATTTGCCGTCTATTTGGGCTTTGACGACGGCTAATCCCTGATTGCCGAACATAATATACTGGAGCGAAGTTCCTTTTTTCAGCTTGACGGTTTTTTCAGTTTCTTCGATAAAGAATTCGGTGTTATCCGCTTTGACGGTGCAATCGCCTTTTTCCTTGTCCGCCGAATCGGTTGTTTTGCTCGTCTGCGAACCGGCTTTGGTCAATTTGGTCGTTCCGCCTTTTTGGTCGTAATAACTCAAAGTTTGTCCGTCGTCGGAGATAGAAACTTTGATGAGCGGATATTCTTTGCCTTCCGCGTCGAAAAATTTGATCATTTTGTCGCCCGAGACGACATATTTGGCGGACGGGTCTTTCGAGCCGTTGACATCAAAAACGTAAGTTCCGACGTAAGCGTCGCCCTCTTTTTTCGGCTGACTGAAATCGAATGTTATTTTGTCGTCCAGAGCGGTCGTGGTTTCCCATTTGCCAACGATGGAGTTTGCCTTTTGTTCGAGCTTCGACGTTTCGGAACTTGGGGCAGTCGCGTTAGCATTTGTCGGCGTTGAATTGTTGGCATTGCTGCTGACAGTTGTGTTGCTGTTGGCTGAATTGCCGTTCGCTGAATTACTGCTCCGCTGACAGCCGGACATCAAAAAGACAAATAGACCCAAAATCATCAAAAAAATGACAATTCGATTGTTGGAGCTTTTCGCTCGTAATGTTTTACTCATAATTTTTATTTTTAACTTTTGTTAATCTCCTCTAATTTTTCTTATGACTCACAATCTAAAACCGCCGCCAGCGAAGTCAGGCAAATCATCAGCGCGCCTGCTTCTATTTCAGTAAAATGCGCCGCGCCCGTTTCAACAATTTGGAAAATCCGGCTTTGTTTGATATTGAACAAAACGGCGGCTTGCGCGATTGCCAACATCGGTTCGCCGCATTCCGTGCAGACTGTCGGTTTGTGCGTTGATGTTTTGCGGATAACATATATTTCGTTAGTGGCAACCAACATTTCAATTTTTCGCTTGATTTTCATTGCGTTTCGGCTTAAATTAATTAGGATTTGCCCCAACTCTAAATAATTACTGTTTTAAAGTCTGGATTTTTTCCGGATTTTTTCTGGATTTTTTTTGGATAACGCTAAACTTCAACAAACACGGGAACTTTTTTGCTTCGATGGATTTACACTCGACCGGGCGGAGCGGCGTTTATGGTTTGCGGACGAGGCAATTACGCTCAAACCGAAGCAGTTCGATCTGCTGTTTTATTTTGTCCGAAACGCCGGACGCGGAGCGACGAAAAGCGAAATCCTCGAAGCGGTTTGGGCGGATACTTTTGTCGAAGAAACCACGCTTGCCAGAAATGTTTCGTGGCTCAGAAACGCGCTCGGAAAATACGCCGACGGCGAAGCCATCATCGAAACCGTTCCAAAGCTCGGCTATCGTTTTACGCCGCGAGTTACCGTCTCTGAAACGGACGAAGAAACGATTATCATCGAAAAACAAACCGTCCAATATTTTCGCGGCGAAGAAACAATTACGATTGACGACGATGAGACGAAACAGAAGCACGAGGAGAAAGTTCGTGTGCCCAGTCCATCGCACCGTCGCACCGCCTCGCTCGTTCTTCTTGCCGTAGTCGCACTTGTCGTGCTTGTCGGTGTCGGCTTTGTTCTTTACCCAAACAATCCGAAAGCCGACGCTCGAAACATCGGCTTAAACGATAATAAAAAAGAATCGGTCAGAAACATTCCGGCTGACGGGAAAATAATCAGAATCGGCTCGATCGTCCATTTGCAGAACCGTTATCCGAACGACGGCTCGTATCTCGACGCGTGGGGAGCGGTTTGGAGCAAACCGGAATTCAAACAAGTCCCGACCGAAACGATGTTTGTTTCAACGCACAATAATCCCAACCGCGATAACGGTTCGGGCAGTTGGGAGATCGTTTCCGTGAACGGGAAAAGCGAAGGCGAACCGCTCGCTGTCGGCGACCGGATTCATTTGAAAAATATGTATCCGAACGCCGGTTATCTCGATGCTTGCGGTTGGACTGAACATCTGCGGGTTTTTGATAAATTTTTAGATCAAGCGGGCGCGGTTTTTACCACCAGATCACCCAACCGTGACAATGGAACCGGTATTTGGATCATCAGATCGGCAACCGAATCCGAAGGAACTCCGGTTTTGGAAGGAGACAGCATTGCAATTGAAAGCAGTTATTTTATAAATGACAGAGGAATAAATCGTCTTTCCGGCTTTCTGAATGTTGCGGGTAAAGTAAAAGACATACCTTCATTCAATGATTATGACGGTTCAAGTTTGGTATTCACCCGGAACATTTCATTCAATCAACCCGTCATTGACATTTGGACTATCACCATCAGCAAAGCGGTTCTTAAATAAACAAGTAAATTACGCGAATTTGCGCAAAAACTAAAATTAGCCGCGAATTAATTCGCGGCTAATTTTAGTTTTTGCGGTTTTCTGTGCAAACCCGATTTTATTTACATTTCGAGTAACCGCAGTCGCGGCAGAAGTCGCAGCCCGAGGCGTGTTCGAGTTGTCCTTTGCATTCGGGACATTCGCCGATTAGGCTCGACATTTTTGCTTCGGCGGTCGGCGCGGTTTCAATTTTTCCCGCCGCCATTTTGCTGATTGCGCGTTCCGACGCGGGAAGATTTTTCAAGCGGCGGTCAATCATCGAAAGACATTCGGAAATTGCCTGTTCGGGCGAAGTGAGCAGACGTTCGTTAAACCAGACGGCGTGTGTTCCCGTGACTTTGTTCAAACTGCGGGCAACTTCTTTGACATCAAATCCGCCGCGCAGCATACGTGACGCGAGCAATCCGACACCTTCGGAAATCGGTCCCGTCGCAAAAACTTCGAGAACTTTTTCGCCGTTGTGATTGACGGTAACATAAAGATTTACGCCGTCAAACGGAATGCGCCACGTCGAGCCTTGCAGTTCACGCGGACGTTCGATGTGCCGCATCGTTTCTTTTTGTTTTTCGACGACGATAAATTTTTTGTCCTGTCCGATGGCATCTTCGGTCGTGTGAATTTCTTCTGCGGGTTTCTTTTCTTCGGCTTTCATCGAAGTCAGAACCTGACCTTCGCGGCTTCCGTCGCGGTAGTAGCTGACGGCTTTACAGCCCAAATCCTTCGCCATTCGGTAAAGTTTATCAACCGATTCGACCGTGTCGTCGTTCGCGCCGTTACAGGTTTTGGAAATCGAGTTGTCGGTGTGCTTTTGCGCCGCCGCCAAAACTTTGACGTGCTGGTGCGAAGTAATGTCCATCGCCGAGATAAAATATGACGGCAGTTCGTCCAAATGCTCAACAACGTAATTCGCCGCGTTTCTGATCGATTCTTCGTCCGTCTGGTCAACTTCGATGCCGAGTGCTTCCGCCGCCAAACTGTTGACGTAATGACGTTCGCCAAGCGTGTCGCGGCGGACATAAGCCCACGAGAAATTCGGTTCGATGCCCGAAGAAGTTTCGGCGACGAGCGAAATCGTGCCGGTCGGCGCAATCGTCGTGACTTCGTAGTTGCGCGGCGTGAGCGGCATATCGCGCGGAATACCGATCTCTTCATAGAGGAATTTCGCGTAATCTTCGCGGTTGCCTTCGAGTTCGGGGAACGTGCCTTTTTCCGCGCCCAAACGAAGCGAAGCCATCCACGCTTCACGACGGATAAAGCCCATCACTTTTTCCATCAATTCGATCGAATCCTGATTGCCGTAGGTCACTTTCAGAGCCAGACACAGATCGGCAAAGCCCATAATTCCGAGTCCGACAGGTCGCGTGC
The DNA here is from genome assembly GCA_022843305.1 of Pyrinomonadaceae bacterium. Classification (GTDB taxonomy): domain Bacteria; phylum Acidobacteriota; class Blastocatellia; order Pyrinomonadales; family Pyrinomonadaceae; genus JAFDVJ01. The sequence goes on from JALHNX010000096.1 coordinate 6,782, forward strand.
GTTTGACGACATCATCAATCTCGGGCAGCGGAAAATGTCCCGCATCAACGACGTTATCCAAAAATTGCGTGCAGAGATGCGTGGCTCTTGCCAGACGCGCCCAATCAATACATTCTTCGGGGTCGAGTCCGTCGCCGACCTTTTTGTAAAACTTCGCCACGTCAATCGAACCCAGGTTGCACGAGTTGTTGAAATGAAGCATCTGTTCGCCGCACGGATTGCAGGCGTGAATCGGTCCCATCGTCGAGATCATATGGTTATGACGATTAACTTCGTCAATAAAAATGATTCCGGGCTCGGCGTATTTGTGCGCCGAAGCGATCACGCGGTTCCAGATGTCGGGCGCGTAAACCATTCCCGCCGCGGGCGGAGTTTCGATGGTGCAGTCGGATAAATCGGCAGTTTCAAAAGCAAGTTTGTCGGCAAAGGTCGCGGTTTCACCGTTCGGACGGCGATACACGACATAATCTGCCCCCGTTACGGGGTCAAAAACGGTTTGCGTCCAAGGCTCGTCGTGAAATTCGGTCTGAAACCATTCTTTGTTGTCCACCGCGTTCATAAATTTGTCGGTGACGGTCACGGAAATATTAAAATTGGTCAGAGAATGCTGATCGTTTTTAGCGTGGATAAAGCGCAAAACGTCAGGATGTTTGATACTCAAAATGCCCATATTCGCACCGCGCCGAACGCCGCCCTGTTTGACGACTTCGGTCGTGCCGTTGACGATGTTCATAAACGAAACCGGACCCGAAGCGACACCGCGCGTCGAATTGACCATCGAACCCGCCGGTCGCAGAAACTCATAGGTCATTCCCGTGCCGCCGCCGGTCTGGTGAATGATCGCGACGTTCTGCGCGTGCTGCATAATGCCCGAGATCGAATCGGGAACGTTCAGGACGAAACACGCAGCGAGCTGTCCTTTCGGTTTGCCGGCGTTGACAAGGCACGGCGTGTTCGGCACGAATTCGCGGTTGAGCATGACTTCGGTCATCGAATCGTAGAAATAATCGCGCTTGACGGAATCGGTTTCCGCTTTTGAAACGTGACCGACGACGCGGCGCACAATATCGCCCCAGGTTTCGAGCGGTTCGCCGTTCAAATCTTTCAATGAATAACGTTTGCCGATGACTTTTTGTGCGTTCAAGCCCAACGCTTTGGCTTCGCGTTTGAGTGACGCGCCTGTTCCGTTTCCGTTCGATTTTCCATTTTTGGCGACAATTTCGCCCACGCCGACAGGCTCAAAGACTGTGCTCATAATCAATCATTCTCCTCAATGTCTGGATAGACACAATTATCCGTTTAGTTAAATTTTACAATTTCTTGTTGCATTTATGAAATGCGGGTTATAGCAGTTTGTGCTTTTGGTTTTACCCGGAAAGCGCGTGTTAAAGTTTCGTCCCCGAGTGAAATGAAATATATAACATCTCAAATCCGCTTGTCAATGGAAAAATACACAATATATTGTGCCGTTAACGAAAATTTTACCCAAATAGCGCGTAACCTCAAGTAATTCATTAGGTTTTGCGGCTGATTTTTTTTGCCCACGAAACACACGAAAGACACGAAAAATAAGATGGATATAAATGATTTTCTAAAATTTCATTTTTTTCGTGTCTTTGGTGGGCGGTAAAAAATCCTTCTGTTGACTTTCCGCTTCAAAATTTCCGAAACTGTAATCTATGGACAAACTCATACACGGGATAGCCGCCGACGCGACCGTGCGCGTGATGGCGGCTATTACGACCGAAACGGTGCGCGAAGCCGTCCGCCGGCACGATACTTCGCCGACGGCTTCCGTCGCGCTCGGGCGCGTTTTAACGGGAACTCTGCTGTTGGGTTCGAGTCTGAAAGACTTTGACCGCCTGACCGTGAAAATTGAATCCAAAGGTTCGGTAGAAGGAATTGTAGCCGAAGCGATTGCGGATGGCAAAGTGCGCGGATACATAAAAAATCCGCTCGCCGATCTGCCGCAAAGAGCGGACGGAAGTTTCGATGTTCGGGGCATTGTCGGTAAAGGAATGTTCATCGTAACGCGCGAATCGGGCTTTGACATCGGGCTTCACCGCGAACCTTATATCGGTTCGGTGCCGATTGAAACGGGCGAAATCGCCGAAGATTTTGCGCATTATCTGATGAAATCCGAACAAATTCCGTCCGCCGTTCTGCTCGGCGTTTTGCTGCAGCCCGAAGAACCTTTCGTGACCTGCGCGGGCGGCGTGATGATTCAGATGCTGCCGTCGGCAGACCCGAACGTCGCGGTAATGATCGAAGACACGATCCTCCACGCGCCGAGCCTGACGGCGGCGATCAAAGAAGGCGCGATTCCCGAAGAGCTGCTGAAAATGACGCTCGGCATTATTGATTACGAAATCCTCGGCGAAAAGCAGGTTAAATTTGAATGCAACTGCTCATTTGACCGCGCCGTGCAGCTCATCGCTTCGCTCGGCAAAACCGAGGTTAAAGCGATGCTCGAAGAAGACAACGGCGCGACGATGACCTGCGGATTCTGCAGTAATGTTTATACTTTGAACGAAAATGATTTGCGGAAGATTTTAGAAACGGAAACATTGTAACGGCGAAGTTTGGCGGAATTCAAAGAGGCATCTTCATTTTTTGAAGCCCGGCTTTGCCTTCATCGTCAAACTTGTATATCAAAACGCCGCGCACTTTAACCGGCTCTCCTCCCAGAATGAATGGCACAAACCGGGTTTTACGGGCAGCGCGCAGCACTAATTTGTTTAGTAAACGGTGTCCGCTCATAATACGGGCATCTTCAACTTCGCCGAATTGATCAATCAAAACATAAACCGTTACAGTGCGGGAAACATCGCTTGCGTTTTGGAGATATTCAGGCAAATCTCCGCACTCAACTCTGTGATTGACTATGCCGCCGGAAATAGTTCCTTTCACCTGTGCCGAATACTGTTTAAAGAAATTGGGTTCATTGCAGGAAGAAATGTCGTAAAAATTAGATTCTCCCGGTTTTTCTTTAAGATTGTTTGGAGCTTGTTTGGATGCGATATTGGAAACATCCGGCGTGTATTGGGTTTCTTCAACCGGAGCAGGCGAAAGATAATAAACGTAATATGCCGATACGCCGACAAAAAATGTCGAAAACAAAAGAAATAATTTTGCCGTGAATCTTTTCATAATTGTTTAGACACCAAACTACGCTAATTGTTTCGCTCAACGGGAGAGATGAAGCGTGGCGAAACCGCAAACACCCAAGGTGACGGCGGGATTTTCGACGGAAGTTTTGCGCAAAGAAAAAGGCGGAAAGTTCGACACCTTCCGCCTTTTTCTTTGTTTGGTTTGACGCACTTATCTTGTGCGTATTTGACGCAAGATTCGGAATTTTTCATCCCTCAGCCTTCATCCCTTATATCCCCGCGCCGTGGCATTTTTTGAATTTTTTGCCGCTACCGCAGTAGCACGGGTCGTTGGGTTTGACTTTGGGATGGTCGCGTTTGAACGGGGTGTGGCGGACTTCTTCGGTGTCGCCGGCGACGGTGGCGGTTGCCATCGCGCCGGTGAAAGCCATACCTGCCGCCTGCCGTTTGGCGCGTTGGCGTTCAAGGCGTTCGAGGCGTTCCATTTCTTCCTGTTCGTCTTTGACGACGATCTCGAGGTTAAAGAGCGAGCGCGTCGTGTGCGTGTCAATGCGGTCGAGCATATCCTGAAACATATCGAACGACTGCTTTTTGTATTCGACGAGCGGGTCTTTCTGCCCGTAGCCGACCAATCCGATGCCCTGTTTGAGATGGTCAATCGAAAGCAGGTGGTCTTTCCACTGCGTATCAATGATGTTGAGCATAATATAACGCTCATACGCCCGAAGCGATTCCGCACCCGCGAGTTTTTCTTTCGCGGCGTAGTTTTCCGAAGCCTTTTTCCAGACGGCTTCTTCGATTTCGTCGGCGTTCATCGTTTTGAAATTAACGTTCGCGTCAACCGCCGGGTCAACCGCGTAGATGCTTTCGATTTCCGCCGCGTAGGTGTCAACCTCCCATTCGGCAGGCGGAATCTGCGGACTCAGAAAGCTCTGCGTCAGGTCGTGCAATAAATCACGCGCGACGCCTTTTTCGCCGAGAAGATAATCGCGGTGTTCGGGTTCGAACATCAACTGGCGGCGCAAAGTGTAGATCGTTTCGCGCTGTTTGTTCATCACGTCGTCGTATTTGAGAACGTGTTTACGCGTTTCAAAGTTACGCGCTTCGACCGCTTTCTGGGCGCGTTCGATCTGCTTGGAAACGGTGCGCGATTCGATTGCCACACCTTTTTCCATGCCGAGCCATTCCATCATCGAACGAACTTTGTCGCCCGCAAAGATGCGCATCAGGTCGTCTTCGAGCGAAAGCACGAAGCGCGACGAGCCGGGATCGCCCTGTCGTCCGGCGCGACCTCTTAACTGATTATCGATACGGCGCGATTCGTGGCGTTCCGTTCCTAAAATATGCAAACCGCCCGCCGCAACGACTTCCTTATGTTCGGCATCAACGACGCGTTTGGCTTTTTCGAGCTGTTCTTCAAACTGCTCGGGTGTTGCTTCGTCGGGGTTGATTTCCATCCGCTTGAGATAATCGTTGGCGAGAAATTCGGGGTTGCCGCCGAGCAGAATATCGGTTCCGCGCCCAGCCATGTTGGTTGCGATGGTCACTGCGCCTTTGCGTCCGGCTTGGGCGACGATCTCGGCTTCGCGTTCGTGATATTTCGCGTTCAGGACGTTGTGCGGAATGCCGATCTTCTTTAATTTGTCGGCGACCAGTTCGGAGTTTTCGACCGAGACCGTGCCGACCAGCACCGGCTGACCGTTTGCGTGAAGCTGTTTGATCTCGTCAATGACCGCGTCCCATTTTTCGGGCAGAGTGCGGTAGATGATGTCGGAATTGTCTTTGCGAATCATCGCGCGGTTGGTCGGAATGACAACCACGTCCAAGCCGTAAACCGTGGTGAATTCTTCCGCTTCGGTTTCCGCCGTTCCCGTCATACCCGAAAGTTTTTCATACATTCGGAAGTAATTTTGCAAGGTGATCGTCGCCAGCGTCTGGTTTTCGCGTTCGATCTTCACGCCTTCTTTGGCTTCGACCGCCTGGTGCAAACCGTCCGACCAGCGTCTGCCAGCCATCAAGCGTCCGGTGAAATCGTCAACGATGATGACTTCGCCTTCCTGCACGACGTAATGATGGTCGAGTTTGTAAAGCGTGTGCGCCTTGAGCGACTGTTCGACACAATGGAGCATTTCCATATTTGCCGGGTCATACAAATTGGAAACACCGAGAAGTTTTTCGGCTTTCGTGACACCCGCTTCGGTCAAAACCGACGAATGATTTTTTTCGTCGAGCAGATAATCGCCCGTTGTAACCTTTGTTTCTTCGTCTTTATGCCCGCGTTCGAAGTGCGGAATGATTGCGTTGGCGGTGAAATATTTGTCGGTTGCTTCGTCGGACGCGCCCGAAATGATGAGCGGCGTGCGCGCTTCGTCAATCAGGATCGAGTCAACCTCGTCAATGATCGCAAAATAATGGTCGCGCTGAACCAGCGATTCAACGTCAAACTTCATATTGTCGCGCAAATAATCGAAGCCGAATTCATTGTTCGTTCCGTAGGTAATGTCGCTCGAATACTGCTCTTTGCGCTCGTAGTCATCCATATCGTTTTGGATACAGCCGACCGATAAACCCAAAAACTCGTGAATCTTGCCCATCCATTCGGAGTCGCGCAAAGCCAGATAATCGTTGACCGTGATGACGTTCACGCCGCGTCCGGTCAAACCGTTCAAATAAGCGGGCAATGTCGAAACCAATGTTTTACCTTCACCCGTCCGCATCTCGGCGATTCTACCTTGATGAAGCGCGATGCCGCCGATCAGCTGCACGTCGAAGTGCCGCATTCCCGTTACTCTGACGGACGCTTCGCGCACCGCCGCAAAGGCTTCGGGCAGGATTTCGTTCAAAATTTCCTGCTCGCGCTTGCGGCGTTCGTCCTTGTTCGTGATTCCTTCGAGCGCCTGCTGAATACGCGCTTTGAATTCCTCGGTTTTTGCCCTTAATTCATCATCCGAAAGCTGCTGCATCGCGGGTTCCAATGCGTTGATCTGTTCGACGATCGGCTTGACCTTTTTCAAAAAAACGTCGCTGCTCGTGCCGAAAATCTTTTTAACTAATTTATCTGCAAAACTATTAACTGCCATAAAATTCCTCTTTGAATTGAGCCTCGAAAGCAAACTGCTATTAGCTCATAAAACTAAAAATTATTAAAGTTCAGGCGAGTTTTTCTGGTTGGAAAGATTAAGTTTTTCGCTTTCTCACTCGCCGCCGTTATCGTGCGTCTTTGTCGGCAAGCAATGAGTCTATCGAGGCGCGGGGAAGTCGTGTGACAATGAAAATCTGATTGTTTTCAGAATTGAAGGAAGTAGTTTCGTGGATTTTTTTGACGATAGATTTTTCTTCGTCAACTTTATAGATTTTAGAAGCCTGATTAAATTTTGCCGCTAGTTGTTCGGCTCTTTGCGGGGAAGATTTGAATCCCGAGACCTCTATTTTTAGTTCAGACTTGTCATAAATAAGTTTAAAGTCGACGCTTGTAGAAATACCATTTTTATATTTCTCGTGCTTTAAACAATCGGAAAGAAAAATCCATTCTCTAAAATCCCAAATAGCATTAACTATTGCCGGTTCAAGCCACCGATTGTCTATTTTACTATCCGAATGAGAGGTTCGAATAGGATCGCCGTCAACATTACACGGAACAAAACCCAGCTCGTTTACTTCAAAATTATCATAATCTAGATCAAATTTCTCGATTTTATGAAGTTTTTGCAAGTTATTGAAAAAACTTTCAACATCATCAAAATATTTTTCAAGCGAGCCTGTAAAATCTATCTTTTCTTTGTCGTCAGGGTTTTTATCGAGATCGTCCTCGACGACGATCTCGTTTTTAATATCGAAATTGCGTGTCAAAGCCGCCTGCGCGAGAACGGGCGTTGAGCCGACCAGCACCAAGCCGAGATAAACGCTCAGGGTGGTCAGAAAAACTATCGAATTGTAGTTTTTGCGATCGCTCATTTAGCCTTTGTTTCCTTCGCTTCGTTTATTCTGCGTTTGACCATTTCCTGAAAATTGCTCGCCGAAAGCGAAATGTTTATATTAACAGTTTTTTCCTGAACGCCAGCTCTTGCGCCTTGTAGTAATTTAATTTCGTCCTCGCCAAGCTTTTTCGCGCCGTTTTTATCCAACAGCAAAACCATGTGAACAAGACCGTTAACTCCGCTTGCAATGACATTTGCTCTTTCCAGAGTTGATTGTTCCGAAAAAAGAGAAAAAGAGAAAGTTTCGGAATTCTGGCTGGCGGATAATTTAACTTCTTTAATGCCTTGCATATTCAAATAACCGAACCAACCGCTTTCGCCAACCGCTTTAAAGGCTTGTTTAACGGCTTCGACCAACTCCGCATCGCCTTCCGTTTTGGTGAATTTCGTTTTTTCCTTGTCGAATTTTCCTTCCTTCGTTAAAACCGTTTCGGCTTCGACCGAAAAAAGCTTTGACCAATCAAGGTTTTTCGCTTTGACCGATTCGGCAAAATTCTTCAAAGGTTTTTTGTTGATCTCAAACCCGTTTGAAGTTTCCTGTCCGAAAACGGGAAAAGCGGCAAGCGATAAAGCAATGCCGCAGAGGAGAAAAATTGAATTTACAAACCTTTTCATTTAGCCGATGTCTTATTATTTTCCTTGATCTGCGCCGTGCTGCCGCTCGGTTTTGTTTCCGTCGTTTTATCTTCGGGTTCGTTCAGTTTGCGCGTCATCATTTCCAAAGCCTTTGCTTTCGGAAGGACAAAATTTAGCACAAACTGTTTTGTGTTAGCCGGATTGACCAGCGCTTTAGCATTAGTGAGCAAAACTTTTTCGTCTTCACCCAATTTCTTCATATTGTTTTTATCCAATAACAAAGCCGCGCTGATCGCGCCGCCGACACCGCTCGTAACCGTGTTGGCTCTTTCGGGTGTCGGAAAATCCGAAGTAATAATGACCTGCAAATTGTCGTTGTCCTGCACGACCGTGAAATTTATTTTTTCGACACCCTGATTACGCAGATAACCGAGCCAACCGCTGTCGCCGATCGCGGCAATCGCCTGTTCGGCAACTGCGATCATTTCGGCATTGCCTTCCTTTAACAGAATACGCGATTTCGGCTGTTTGGTTTTTTTATCAGTAGTTATATCGAGCTTCCCGTCTTTGGTCAAAACGCCTTCCGCGACGACCTTGAAATTCTGGCTCAGATCAACTTCCTTTTTGTCGAATTTCGTTTTTACGACCGACGCAAAATCCTTCATCGGCTTTTTGTTGATGACAACTTCCTCGACCTTTTCATCAGTCGGATTTTTGACGGTTTTGTTCGGGTCTTTTTCATCCGTCGTCGCCGTTTTATCTCCCAAATCGAGATTGTTCGGCGAAGTGTTGCTCAAAGTCGGATTTTTCCGATTTTTCGGCGTTCTGTTGCGCGGCGTTTTTACGCGCGGAGTCGTCGGATTGTCAAAGCCATACGGCGAAGTCGGTAAATTTGTAACCGCATTATCATTAGGTTGCGGCAAGACTTGCGGCTGGTTCATCAAATCCGTTTTGCCGCCGGTCGTCGGGTTCGGAATGCCCGGAATATTCTGCGGAAAAGTGCCGTCGCCCGTAATTTCAGTCGGCACGAGCGATGCGGGATTCGACAATCCGAAATAGCCTTCGGGATATTTAAACGGGTCTTCGCTAACCGGAATCCAGACGATTTCCGCGTTTTCAAGCTCGGTTTTTTCGTAATCTTCACTAACCATCTGCCGGTCGGTCGCTAAAACCGTGCCGCCGACATAGAGCGTGTCAAGCACCTGACAGACACCGCCGACGAGCGGGCTGTCACAGCCTTTGGTCGTCAAAAGATTGCTTTGCGCGACAATCAGCAGCGCGAAAACATTGAAGATCGCGGAAAACACTAAAATTTTATAGAGGCGCGGGCTAAAATTCCAGTTTTTAACCTCGTAGCTTTGAAATAATTCCTGCTCTTGCATATTAAAACTCTTTTTTATTAAAAATCAGCTATAAAACCTGCCGTAAATTATAGATGCCCGTCCGGCGCAAACCGTTGCGAGGCAATTCGCCATTTTATCATCTTTGCCCGGTAATTGGAAGCAATAGACTTTCAGACTTAAAACCTTTACCATTTCCCATTATGGCGCGTTCTAACAGAGAAAAACGGGGCAGAAGCGACAGCCGGGAAAAGGCACGTTCAAACATCAACCGACATAAGGAACGAAACTTTAAACGCGATCTTGTAGCGGAAAGTTTCGCCGAATCGCGTCCGGCTGAGTTGAACGACACGCAAAAACGCGCGCTCGAAAATCTTTTAAGCGGCATCGGCACGCCCGAACCGATGCCGATCGTGCCGGACGATTTTCAGATCGAAGCCTTGCAGGCAATCGAAACGCAGGACGTTCTCGTGACCGCGCCGACCGGCAGCGGCAAGACGTGGATTGCCCGCGAGGAAATCCGCCGACTGCTCGAACAGGGCAAACGCGCCTGGTATACAACACCGCTCAAAGCTCTGACAAACTCGAAATATATGGAATTCAGCGCGGAATTCGGTGCGGAAAACGTCGGAATTTTAACGGGCGACCGCAAAGAAAATTGGAGCGCGCCGCTCATTGTCGGAACGACGGAAATCTATCGCAATCAGCTTTTCGACGCGCTGCGGCAAGGCGAACAGGTCGGCACCGATTTTGTGATTCTGGACGAAGCGCATTATCTGGCGGACGAAGAACGCGGACACGTCTGGGAAGAAGCGATCATTCTTTCACCGCCGCGCATCCGGCTTTTACTGCTTTCGGCGACCATCGGCAACGCCGAAGAGTTTGCCGCGTGGATCGGCGAAGTGCGCGGCACGAGCGTGAAGATCATTAACCGCGCCGGTTCGCGTCCGGTCGAACTGCGCGCCGCTTTTCTCGCGCCGAACACGCAATTATTTCCGCTTTTCAACGATGCCGGAAAATTCAACCGCGACCTTGAACGATTTGCCCAACAAGAGAATCGTTTTGAACGCCGCAGACGCTAAGATTTTCATACTCTTTAGACTCAAAAAATTGCTCTCAACAGGCATCAGGGCTTTCTCATAAAATTTTAACGGCGTATTTTTTAGTCAATCTTTGTCGCGTAGCGACTTAATGATTTCAGGCAGTTCTTTTAAGAACTGCTCTGAAAAATGATGTGTATCGCGCTGGCGACAACTGAATTTATAGTCGTTGGAGTCTTGAGTCCAAAGCCAGTGTGATATTAAGACTTATGACTTATGACTCAAGACTTTGAAGCCGTCTGCCCATTTCCATTCCGAGTGCCTGCAAAGCGTTGGCGGGACGAACCATCACTTCAAAATCAATGATCTTTCCGTTTTCGCCGATTTTGATCAGATCAACGCCGCGCAAGGTTAAATCTCCGACTCGTGCCTGAAATTCGAGCGCGAAGTTTTGCCCGTCAATGATTTCGCGGACGTAGTGGAAATCTTCAAAAACGGTCGTCACCATTGTTAAAATTTGAATCGTTATCTTTTTGCCGTCCTTCGGTTTCCAGACAAACGGCGAGTGAAATTTTACCTCATCAGCTAAAATTTCTTCTAAAATATCTGCATTTTGCGTTTCGACAAATTGATGCCAGCGCGAAAGTATTTCGTTCATTTAAGAATTTTAACGCAAAGGTGCGAAGGCGCGAAGACGCAAAGGTTTATTTTAAATTCTTCGCGCTCTTCGCGCCCCCGGCGCCTTTGCGTTAAAATGAATTTCAATGAGATTCAAACTGCCCGAAATTCCGCCGCCGAAATTAATCACGGCGCTGAGAAATTATAATCTTCTGCCCGCGATCATTTTTATGCCGACGCGCCGCCGTTGCGACGAAGCCGCACTCGAAGTCGCCGCCGACCGTTCGCAGAAAACGAACGCCGAAAAAGAACAGAAACGGCAGGAACTTTATCAAAAATATCTCGCCGAAAATCCCGAGATAAAATCGCACAAACACCGCAAGATCGTGCTTTCCGCGGGCGTTGCGTCGCATCACGCGGGACATATTCCGGCGTGGAAACTGCTTATCGAAAAAATGATGTCCGCCGGATTATTGGACGCAATTTTTGCGACCAGCACAGTCGCGGCGGGCGTTGATTTTCCGGCGCGAACCGTCGTTATTTCAAACGCTGACACGCGCGGCAACGACGGCTGGCGTTCTTTGCAGGCATCGGAACTTCAGCAGATGACCGGACGCGCCGGACGACGCGGCAAAGATAACGTCGGTTTCGTCGTTCTCGCGCCGTCGAATTTCCAAAATCCGCCGAAGATTGCCGAGTTGTTGAAATCTCCGCCCGACGCTTTAAATAGCCAATTTCGCGCGACTTACACTTCGCTTTTGAATCTCTTGGACGCTTTCGGAAGTTTCGGACAGGTGCGCGAGATCGCCGAGAAAAGTTTCGCGTTTCGGGAAACTTCCGGGCAAATTGCCCAACTCGAACGCCAAGCCGAAAAGCGTGAAATGAGTTTGCAGAAAAAATTGAACAACAATGAATTCGGGCTTAATATTGATTCGGCACGGGCTTTTGAAAGACTGACCAGCACACGGCTTCGTTTGCAGTCGAATTTGCCGAACACGCGCAGTGAAGTCCGCATTAACTGGCTGCGCGAAAACGTTCTCGAAGGCAGGATCGTGACGAAAAGCCGCAACAGCAAGCGTTTGTTTTTGGTCTTGAACATTTTCGGCGACAAAGTTGTCGCAATGCGCGACGACGGGCAGAGCGCGACGCTTTCGCTGCCGCACATCGGGCGCGTTTTCGAGAAAATTTACAATCTCAAGGAAAAATCGCTCGACCCCGCGTTCGACGAAATTGACGAAGGAAAAAATTCCGCGCTCGACGAACCGAAACTTTCGATGCAAAAAAACGATTCGGACGAGGCAATCGAGGTTTTAAGCGCACAAATCGAAAAAATTCTGCCTGCCCGTTTGAGCGAAGACGCGAAACGCCGCGCTTTTCAGCTTTTGTGGGAAACGTGCGACGAAGCCGAATTTCTGGAAAAAACCGCGCGCGACAGCGAAATCCTGCGCAGCGAAATCTGGCTGCCGTTCGAGCGTCGCGCCAAAGTTCTCGATCATTTCGGCTATCTCGATTTCGGTGCGGAAAAAGTTACGACGCGCGGAAAATGGCTCGCCGATCTGCGCGTTGACCGTCCGCTGCTGGTTGGCGAAGCCTTGCGGCACGGGCTTTTTGAAAAACTCGAACCGAAACACGTCGCCGCGCTGATGGCATCGCTCGCGGCGGATTCCGACCGCAATTTCGGCGAGCTTTATCTGTCGGACAAAATTCTCGAAACAATCACCGAATTTGAAGAAATTATCTACGCGGTTTCGGGCGTTGAATGGAAACTCGGTGTCGAACCTTCCGAGGAAATAAATCTTTCGGCGGCAGCGGCGGCGGAACATTGGGCAGACGGCGTTAGTTGGAACGAACTGGTTTTTCGCACCAAGGCTGAAGAAGGCGACCTCGTGCGGCTTTTATCGCGCACCGGCGAAGCCCTGATGCAGATCGCGCAACTCCGAAAATCAAACCCGCACGCGGCGGAAATCGCCAGCCAAACGGTTGACATCATCCTGCGCGAGCCGATTCGGTGATTATTTTTTATCGGATTTCTGTGGTTATTTATAAGTGATGTTTGAAACCTTCGATAAATTGCCACTAGCTTCAGCTAGTGGACAAGTTTGTTGAAAAAATAAGGCTTTAGCCGAACATCTAAAAATAAAAATTCCTTATCGCTTTAGCGCAAAATTAGGCTGAAGCCAAAAGGATTTTTATTTTTCTTAAATTCGGCTAAAGCCCTTCTCTTTCCTTTCGCTGTCCACTAGCTGAAGCTAGTGGCAATTTATAAAACTTGTCATTTTACTGTTTAAAATTCAAACAGGCGTAAATATCGTCTTCCGTTAGAGTCGGGTAATTTTCTAAAATCTCTTCAATCGAATCGCCGTTGCTCAAAAATTCGAGAATCGTCTGCACTGTTATTCTTTTATGCCGAATCGTCGGTTTTCCGTTGCAGACATTCGGGTCAATCGTAATGACTTCTTCAAATCCGTTCATAAAAAAGATTATTGCATAAAAGAACTTTTTAACGGTAATATCTTACGCGAACCGATTCGGTAAAATTTTGCAGCTCTTTAACGACCGGCATCACCCGCCGCGACGAACCGCCGAATTAAAGCAAGTCTCGCGCATGAAAGCGACGCTATTCGCGGTCGGGTGCATGCCGTTGTTAGGCTGCGCTCATCCCATAAATGAGACGCTTAACAGATTGCCGACAACTGATGAAATCACACCCGGAACCCAAGTATCTTTTAGAGACTCATACATCTTCTTGAGCTTCGACTTATCGGGTGAGTCACTTTTTAGTTCCTGTGCCATCGCTAATAGATGATTGACCAAAGCTTGTATCTGCTGATTCATGGCATTCTCGCCTCGTTCCTGAGCGATTTCAATTTGCATGTTCCCAGCAGACGCAGAAGCATTGATGCCAGTTCCGCCACCATGTGCAATCCCCATCATGCCAACACCTCCGCCGTGAGCGGTGCCGGATGCCCCGATTATGCTTACGCGTACGGCAAATTGGAACTAGCTAGGATTTTCCCTGATTGAGTTCGCTATTGCCTCGATGATTTGAGCAGCTTCTTGTGTGTTCATAATTTCTCCTCTCCTGTAATTCACGCTACGAAAGCAGCCTAATTATTGATTGAGCGGAAAAACTTCCGCATAATTACATGATTTTGAGT
>JALHNX010000097.1 GCA_022843305.1 Pyrinomonadaceae bacterium
ATTTCTGTCCAACTACTTATTTTTCGTCTGTTTCGTGTATTTCGTGGGCATGATTTCTTAATTTTCGTTCACTCCACGCGTCTTAAGATTTTGTTAAAAATTTCACAATACTTGTCGTTTCCCGAAAAAAGAGGCATAATCTCAGTTTATTAAATATTTTTTAAGATAATCATTATGAGCGAAAACGACACGAAAAAAGAGTTGCCGGAAACCGAAAGAGCGACGACCGAATTTGTTTTGGAAGATTTTGAATTAAATCCTTTATCATCGGCGGAATTGATCAGATCGGAAACTGATGAAGTAAATCCGGACGCAAACGCGCCGCAGTTTTTGGTTGAGGAAGAAACGATTCAGGCTGAAGCGGAAGAAATCGAAGAAGAAGAAATTGACCCGATTTTTGCGGAGCTTGCCGCGCCGAAACTTCCCGAACTCGAAAGAGAAAACCGTGCGCGTTTGCAGATGCAGTCGCCGAATCGAATCTTTTTTTACTGGTCAATCAAAAACAATCCGTTTCAGATTCTGCAAAAAGTCTTTTCAGGCAACACGGGCAGTTATCAACTGGTCGCGAAGTTCGTCAATCTGAAAACCGAACACGAAGAAATCCGCGCCGTTGATGCCGAGGGCAATTACTGGTTCAACGCCGATTCGGATGCGAAATACCGCGCCGAAATCGGTTTTTACGCGCCGAATCGCCCGTATATCCGCGTGATTTTCTCGAACACGATCGAAACGCCGCGCAAAAGTCCGAGTCCGCGCACGGCTTCGGATGCCGATTGGGCAATTTCGTCAAACGCTTTCGCCGAGGTTCTGGACAATTCCGGTTTCCGGCAGGACGCTTTTGAAGTCGCGCTCGCGGGCGACGATTTTGCGGCGGCTGAAAAATCCACGCAAAATGCTTTTAATCAATTGATCGGCAACCGTAAATCGGATTTTAGTCTGATTAACGCGGACGAAGTCAGATTTGCGCTGCTCGCCTTAGCTTCGGGCGTTTCGCTCGAAGAATTGCGCGGGCAGATCAGCGAAGCACTGTTTATCGTTTTGCAGGAACACGCGGCGAGCCTGAGCGCGGAAAACGCTTTGTCGGCTTTGAAGGAAAATTTCGAGGTTTTCGACGAAGAAATTTTCGAAGAAGAACAGATCGGCGCGGCGGTTTTCGGCGCGAGTTTGGTAAATTTCCCGAAATCTATCAAACAACGAACCGTCCCGCGTGCGGGTGCGCCGAAAGACGTATCAAACGACGCGCCGCGTTATTTACCGAAACTCTCGCCGCTTAGTTCGTTTAGTTTGAGGAATTAAGAAAAACATTTTACATTCTACATTTTACATTGAACTGCAAATAAAAAAGGTTTAATTCTTTTGCAATAAATGTAAAATGCAGAATGATTTGCTTTAACGTGAATAAATAAAAAAGAAGCGGGTTGTGAAACTGCGGCTTCTTTTTTATTTCAGCCTGTTTTTAACCGCGCCAATCTGTGTTAATCTGTGGACAAATTTCTTTTTCTTAAAAATCTATGCCAGTCGGTTATTTCAGCCTAATTTTACACGCGCATCTGCCGTTTGTGCGGCATCCCGAATATCCCGAATTTTTGGAAGAAGATTGGCTTTACGAAGCCATCACGGAAGTTTATCTGCCGCTGATCTTTATTTTTCAAAATCAGCACGAAGCGGGCGCAAAACCGCGTCTGGCGATGAACGTTTCGCCGCCGCTGTGCGAAATGCTTGCCGACCCGCTGCTTCAGGAACGCTATACGCGGCATCTCGAAAATCTGCTTGAATTAGCCAGAAAAGAATTTCAGAGAGTGAAGCGCGAAGAACCGGAATTTTACGATGTCGTCAAAATGTATGTTGATAATCTCGGCGCGTCCTTGGAACTTTGGAATAACCGCTACCGGCGAAATCTAATCAATGCGTTCCGCGAATTGCAGGAAGAAGGCGTTCTGGAAATCATCACCTGCTGTGCGACGCACGGATTTTTGCCGCTGATCTCAACGCCCGAAGCCAGACGCGCACAAATTCAAATCGCGGTAACGAATTATGAAAAGCATTTCGGCAGAAAACCGCGCGGCATCTGGCTTGCCGAATGCGCGTATGAACCGGGCATCGAACATCTTTTGAAGGACGCGGGAATCGAATATTTTATCGGCGATTCGCACGCGATTCTGTATGGCGATCCGCGCCCGCGTTTCGGCGTTCACGCGCCGGTGATGTGTCCGAACGGCGTCGCGGTTTTTGCCCGCGATGTCGAAACCTCGCAGCAGGTCTGGAGCGCCGAAGTCGGTTATCCGGGCGATCCTTTCTACCGCGAATTTTACCGCGACGTCGGCTGGGATCTGCCGCTCGAATATCTCAAACCGCATCTGCACAAGGACGGAAACCGGCGGCATCTGGGGCTTAAATATTACCGCATCGGCGAACGCGGCGTTTCGCAGCAGAACAAACTGCCTTACGTTCCGGCGCTGGCGCGCGAAAAAGCTGCGCTTCACGCTTTCGATTTTATCGGCAAACGCAAAGATCAGGCGCGACTCTTACGCGAAAATTTCGGCGACCATCCGCCGCTTGTCACTGCGCCTTACGATGCCGAACTTTACGGGCATTGGTGGTATGAAGGTCCGATGTTTATTGATTATCTTTTCCGCCAGTTTAATTACAATCAGACGGAAATTCAGCCGATTGCACCGGGCGATTTTCTCGACGCGAAAATTCCGATTCAGATTCAACAGCCGACCGCTTCGAGTTGGGGCGAAAACGGTTATTACAAGGTCTGGCTCAACGAAGGAAATTCGTGGATGTATCCCTATCAACACGATGCCGAACGAAAAATGACCGCGCTTGCTAATCGTTTTGAATATCCGAACGAACTCGAATATCGCGTTTTAAATCAAGCGGCGCGTGAACTACTGCTCGCGCAATCGAGCGATTGGGCGTTTCAAATCTATCAAGGCACGACCGTTCAATATTCGTCGCGCCGCTTTCAATCGCACATTCACCGCTTTAATCTGCTGGCGACGATGCTCGAAACCGGTGAATTCAACGAACCGCTTCTCGCCGAAATCGAAAACCGCGACACGATTTTTCAGGAAATTGATTATCGGATTTATCGAAGCTGATTCTTGTGAAACTCGAAAATTGAATCTGAAATATGTCTTTACGTTAAAGATGTTTTCAAGGTAAAATAACCCTGCGATGAACAATTCGGAAGAAACGTTAGACCAACCTACCCAAACCGACGCGATTTTGCAGGCGATAGCCGAATTATCGAAAAAGATTGACGATTACAAAAATGAATCTGATGCTCAATTTGAAGCGATTCGACAAGGGATTGTTCATAACGGCGTATCGTATGATCGGCTGAAAGCGGAATTTCTGCTTCTTCGCGCGGATGTCAAAGAATTAGCCGAAGAAGTTCGTCATAGCAAGAAAGTTCTGGCTTAGAGTTAGTCCGAAAATAAGCTGAAATCGAAAAACAAGCCGCCTAACCAAACTCGCCGCCCGCCGAAATCGCGCGGCGCGATTTTCCAAAAGATCGCTTAACGAATTTATCGAAGCTGATTTTTAAAGAAACCTATCGCCCGAAAATTCTCGTATAAACCTGAAAAGGTGATTTTATGAGAAATTCGATCAAGATTCTGGCGTTGTTTTTTATACTCGCGGTTTCCGCGTGCGGTCAGGGAAAAAAAGCCGAGGTCGTCAAACAAAACGAAGTCAAAGAAATTCCTGATTTTACGATCAGATACATCGCCAACGAAGGCGTTTTGATCCGCGCCGGAAGCAAACAGGTTTTGATTGACGGACTGCATCGTGAATACCAGCCCGCCTACGCTTTTCCGCCGACGGATTTGCTGAAATCGCTCGAAACTGCCGCAAAGCCTTACGATAAGATCAATCTGCTGCTCGTTTCACACGTTCATCTCGACCATTTTCACGCCGAATCCGTCGGACTGCATTTGAAAAATAATCCGAACGCGGTTCTGGCTTCGTCCGAACAAATTGTCGCTGAAGTCGCCAAAAATTTTGCGGATTACGAGAAGATAAAGCCGCAGATCAAACCCGTTTCACACGAATGGAAAAAGACGGTCGAATACAATCAGGACGGCATCAAAATCAAATTTTTAGGTTTGCGTCACGGGAGCGAGCGTTTTAAGTCAATCCAAAATTTCGGGCATCTGATCGAAATCGGCGGCAAAAAATTTCTCCACATCGGCGATGCCGATATGACGGCGGAAAACTTTTCGGCGTTTGATCTGGCAAAGGAAAATATTGACATCGCGTTTATTCCGTATTGGTTTCTGCTCTCGGAAAACGGGCGCAAGCTCGTCAAAGAACAATTTAATCCGAAACAAATCATCGCCGTCCATATTTCACCCGGTGATGCCGAAGAAGTTTCCGCCAAACTCAAAAAAGACATTCCCGAATTGATAACATTTACAAAAATCTTAGAAGAAAAAAGTTTTTGATCTGACTGACCGAAAACTTTTTTCTTCCGATTTTTGCAAAATCTACGGCACGAACGATGCCGGCAAAGGCAGGTCGCCGGTTGCCCCGAATTGTTGGATAAGCGTTCCCGTCGTTGAACGCTGCACATACCAATTCGTATTCGACGGTCGGAAAACTGCCGTGTCAAATTTGCCGTCACCATCGTAATCGCCCGGTGCTGCAATATCGCCCGACGTGCCGAACGGGACTGAATAAAACGACGAATCTTCGCTTCTGAGGATAAACCAGAATCCGGTCGAAGGTCGCCAAACGGCAATGTCTGCTTTCCCGTCGCCGCTGTAATCGCCCTGCACGGGTTTATCGGTTCCCGTGCCGAACTGCGCCGCGATTACTCCCAAACTGCTCCGCAAGAGCCACCAAACGCCTGTTGATGGACGAAAAACGGCAATATCGGCTTTGCCGTCGCCGTCATAATCCGCGACGACCGGCTTGTCTTCGGCAATTCCAAACTGCTGAATCGTCGTGCCGCCCGTTGATTTCGAAATATACCACGTTCCGCTCGACGGACGATAAACCGCCGGATCGGCACGCCCATCGCCGTCAAAATCTCCGGGCGCGGGAATATCGCCTGTCGCGCCGAACGGCACCGAGTAAAACGATGAATCCTCGCTTCTGACGATAAACCAAAATCCGGTCGAAGGTCGCCAGAAAGCAATGTCGGTCTTGCCGTCGCCCGTAAAATCAGCCGGAGTCGGTTTATCGGATGAAAGACCGAACTGCACCGCCACCGTTTGGTTCGTCGAACTGCGATTAATCCACCATTGCCCGCTCGACGGACGAAAGATAGAAACATCCGTTTTATTATCGCCGTCAAAGTCAGATGGTTTTCTATTTAAAACTGTTGTTCCCGCACTCTGGAAAATGGTATGAGTCTGCCCGCCAACATTAATTATTCCCGTGCGCGGTTGTCCTGTCGGATTTGATGCAACTGAGTAATTCACCGTGCTGTTGCCGTAACCGACTCCGCCGGAACTTATACTCAGCCACGAAGTATTGTTCGTTGCCAGTTCCAGCGACCATCCGCCGGAAATTGAGCCTATATCACCCGCTTCGTCATCAACCACATACAACCTCCAAGTTCCGTTCGGATTACTGCCGTAGAAAACCGTTAATAAACTGTCATACGTAGTTTGTCCCGATGCGGGAGAAGGAAAATTATCGCTTCCGCCCGTGTCAACTGAAGTCAATCCGGCATAATTACTCGGACGGTAATTTCCTGTGGAGTTGGTGAACTGATCACTTAATAAAGTTAGTCCTGATTGGTCAATCGTTAAACTTGTATTGTTGACATCTGTGCTTCCCCCGGAATCCGACATCAATAATGCGCGTTGTCCGTTTGGTCCGACCAGCAAAAAATCCAAGTCATCGGGATAAGTATGTGTTAAACCATTCAAAGTTACGCGTACTCTCGTCACCGTTCCCGATAAGCCGGAAACATTTATGTTTGAAGGATAAAGACTACCTAAGCCCGGTGGCGAGGAGTTTGTCGGACGGTCGGCAATGGAAATTGAGGCTGAATTAGAGAAGGTTTGAACCGTTGTCGGCTGTGTCACAACTGCCGATTGAAAACACGCGCTTCCGGTCGTCACATTAAAACTGCCGTTTCCGCCGACAGCCGGAAAATTATTGCTCCCCGGTGAAATTCCGTAAGTGCAGTTACCGTCGGCAAGATATGTCGAAACCTTGCCGTAAGTCAGCGAAAAACGTCCATACCAATCCGGTGCGTTCGGAGAACTGCAAAATGATAATCCGCCAAATAAATTTCCGATAAAACGACCGCCATTAGCAACTGTATAAAATAATCCTGAGCCTGACGAACCGCCTTCTGTTACGCCGGAATTCCAAGTAACAGGGATAAAATTTCCGCAGGCTGAAGGAAGACCAGGGTCACAGATTGACCCGATTGCACTCGTGAAGCCAAACGAGATGCGTTTATGTGAACCCTGCGGATGATGAATTCCGACAATCAAGGAATTCGCCGCCGGATCGCCGCCGTCCCATCCAACATAAGTCAATCCGCCCGTTACACTGCCTGTCAGTTTTACAAAAGTGAAATCGCTTTGCGATGAAGTTGAAAGCAAAGTCGCGCCGTCGGTAAAAGGCGTTCCGCCCGGCGGAGAATTGCCCGTGTTGTAATTCCAGTAAGTTCTCAGAGATTGAGCTGAGGCTTCCGTACTGATGCAGTGATTAGCGGTCATTAGAAATGGCGCAAAATTACCTGAAACGGTGTTCATCAATGTACCGGTACAAATGCAAGATTCTTGCCCGGGATTATTAGGATTGCACTCAGAGATAAACTCAAGATAACCGACGGCTCCCGCCAGATTAGCATAGCCCGAACCGACTTCGTTATGGCAATTTCCGGGCAGCCCTAATAGCGCACATTCTCCGTTTTCCGCAAAATTGTGCGAAATTTCTTTTATCTGAAAATAATCTTGCGCCGGAGTTTTCGCATCGGACGGCACAAACAGTTCGATGATGATTCCATCGCCCTGCACGGGCGGTGTCCAGAAAGTTCCGTCCGCGAGTGCGCTCTTGTTCCCAAAAGCACCATAAAATTCGTCTCTGTTTTCCACAGGATAAACAAAGATACGTGCGCCTTCAGGCAAATTCATTTTCTCGAATTTGACGCGAATGGATTTTGCGCCTTCCGAAACAACGCCCGATAAATAAACTTTTCCGCCGCTGACATCGAAAGCTATATTATCGGATGACAAACGAAGTAGTGGTTCCAGGTTACGAATAATGCCGTTTTGCTGTATTTTCCCCATCCTGACAGGCTGTTCAGGCAAACTTGTCGGCATCAGACGGCGAATTTTTTGCGAGGGGAGTTTCAAAAGCTCATTGGCGAAACTTTGCGGTATTTCACCTCTCGTGGCTTGTTCGGCTGGCGTTCCTTGATAATTTTGCCGTGATTGATTATCAACCGCAGAATTGTTTTTCTTTGGATCGGTTGTTTGCGCATCGGCGATTGATGCCACTAATAAGGCAACCAATACTAATTTTGCCCCAAACGATAATTTGCGATAGATGGATGCAATTTTGTAAGTAAACATTTTGAATTTTTCCTCCTGTAAATTTGTGTAAAAAATTGCTTTTTATACCACGATTAAAGACTGTGGCAAACCGAATCGCCGTAGCACTGTGAAATGAGGGATAAAGAAAATCGCTTTTCTTACTCATCTCTCATCCTTCATTCTTCATCCCTCAAATCACGCCATTGTCGTAATGGCGACTTCGTCCGAGTATGTGCCGACGACTTCATCATCGAGCAGGTGAATCATTCGGTAGCGGCGCACTTCGGGTTGTCCGGCGACGAGATTCGGGCGCATATCTACGAACGGTGATTTGAAATCTTTGTCCAGAAAGGTGTAGGTCGTTTCCGCGCCTCTTTGGCTTTCGATAACCACGCTGTCGAAATCGCCTTTTGTCCAATCGAGCGTTATTTTGCCGACGGACGGCACGGCTTTGAACGTCGGTTTGGCTTCCGACGGGTTTAGCTCGTCCGTTTTCGAGGCGACGATTTGCAGTTGTTCGCCGATGGCATCGGTGTAGCCCGGATGCGCTTTGATGCGCTGAATCGCGGCGCGAATCCGGCTGATGATGCCCGCCGCAACCAAAACGGCGGGCGGCGCGGGTAAAGTATTGAGCGGCAGCCTGCGATAATATTTTTCGCAAGCGGAAAAACTCTCCGGCGCACTGAAAAAAGACTTGCGGTTGATTGACGGCGCGTCGTTTGACACACAAAGAGTGTGTCTCGCCGATAAAGTAAAATCAGGATTTCGGGAAGCGAACTTCACTAAATTTTCTCCGTGATTGGGGCTAACGGAAGTTTGGATTAGGGATGTTACTACTGTTTTTCTATCACCAATCGGAAACTCGAGTTAGAAAATTTAACGAGCAGTCAAAATACTGCGAGAAACAAATTATCAGGTAGTTTCCTAATAGCGTGTTGTTAAATAAATAATCTATGTCAGGTGTCGGACAAACTGAAGTTTGTCCTTGATGCCGCGTAGGACAAACTTCAGTTTGTCCTACACACGACACACTAATAGGAAACTACTAATTGTTAATAATTGCGGACACGAACCGCAATCTGTGATAAACAACTGCCCTGGCTTGCACGAGATTGAAAATGTAGAAACAAAATATATTATCTCATCGCAAATTGCAAGAAAAATTTTTATTTAACTCTATTCGTATTTGCCTTAACATTTTCGTAAAGTTATCATTTCTCTTTTACTTATTGGAGAAATTGCATAAATAATGGTTGAAAAAGGTGTGGAAATTGCGCCCGCGAACGGGAAGCTGGGAATTTTACTGGTCGGACTCGGCGCGGTCAGTACGACATTTGTGGCGGGTGTCGAAGCGATCCGCAAGGGAACGGCGAAGCCAATCGGCTCTTTGACGCAGATGGGAACGATTCGTTTGGGCAAACGAACGGACAATCGTTCGCCGCTGATCAAGGATTTTGCGCCGCTCGCGGATTTGAACGACATCGTTTTCGGCGCGTGGGATATTTTTCCCGAATCGGCGTATGATGCCGCGCTGCACGCCGGAGTTTTGGAAAAATCGCTGGTCGAAGAGTTGCGCGAACAGCTCGATTCCTTGAAGCCGATGGCGGCGGTTTTTTCGCATAATTACGTTAAAAGATTAAACGGCACGAACATCAAGGAAGGCAAAAACAAAATGGAGTTTGCCGAAGCCTTAATGGCGGACATCGCCAGGTTCAAGGAAGAAAAAGGCTGTGAAAGATTGGTTATCGTCTGGGCGGCTTCGACGGAAATTTATCTCGAAACATCGGAAATTCACGAATCAATCGAGGCGTTTGAAAAGGCGATGTATGACAACGACGAACGCATCGCGCCTTCGATGATCTACGCTTACGCGGCAATCAAATCGGGCGTTCCGTTTGCCAATGGCGCGCCGAATCTGACGGTTGATATTCCCGCGCTGGCGGATTTAGCCGTCAAAAACGGCGTGCCGATCTGCGGAAAAGATTTCAAAACCGGACAGACTTTGATGAAAACGATCATCGCGCCCGGACTCAAAGCGCGTGCGCTCGGGCTTGACGGCTGGTATTCGACAAATATTTTGGGAAACCGCGACGGCGAAGTTTTGGACGATCCCGAAAATTTCAAAACCAAAGAAGAATCGAAACTTTCGGTTCTCGAAACGATTCTGCAACCCGATCAAAATCCCGATCTTTACGGAAATTTTTCGCATGTCGTCCGCATTAACTATTATCCGCCGCGCGGCGACAATAAGGAAGGTTGGGACGCGATTGATATTTTCGGCTGGCTCGGCTACAAAATGCAGATCAAAATTGATTTTATGTGCCGCGATTCGATTCTTGCCGCGCCGCTCGTGCTGGATTTGGCGCTCTTTATGGATTTAGCCCAACGCGCCGGAATGAAGGGCGTTCAGGAATGGCTTTCATTTTATTTCAAAGCCCCGCAGACGGCTGAAAATCTGTATCCCGAACACGATATTTTCATTCAGCTCAAAAAGCTCAAAAATACCTTGCGCCATTTGATGGGCGAAGAGCTGATTACGCATCTCGGCTTGGATTATTACGAAGAAAATTAGAGGGAAAAAGTGGAAAAGTGGAAAAGTGGAAAAGGGAAAAAGTTATCGCGAATATGTTCAACCAAACTTTTATCCTTTTTCCCTTTTTCCCTTTATTTCCCTGCTTGTTTACTGCCATTCGCGCCAACGATGTAGCTGGTTTTCGCTCTGACGACGAGATTCGGGCGCATTACGCGAACGCGGATTTGTTTGCGTTCCCCGACCTGACCGGCATTTTCGGGATAATAGCCGATTGAATATTGACGGCGAAGCTCTTCGGCGATGCCCGTAAACGCGGCGCTCAGATCGTTGCGCGCATCGAAACTGCGCCCGCCCGAACTGCGCGCCAGTTCTTCGAGATAACGCTTGCCGGTTTCGTATTCGACGGAACTCGAACCTAATCCACCGCCGCCGCCTCTTCTGCCGCCGCCGCCTCTGCCGCCGCCGAGGATAGTTCCGAGAATCTGGTCAATATCTCTCTGCCCCCGTCGCGGATAACGATTCGGATAACTGCCGCCGCCGCCCCAGCCGCCGTTCATATCGCTCTGCGTATCGTAGCGAATCGGGTAAAACAAGGCTTCGTTTTCTTCGACTTCACGAATCGTCGTTTGATAATTGGCGCGGCGCGAAGTCGTGTCAACACCGTCGGTGAAAAGCACGACCGCTTTACGTCCCTGAATCTGTTTCAACTGCCGCTGAACGACAAAATCAACCGCTTCGTAAAGACTCGTCCCGTCGCCGAATTCGGTGCGAAGAATCGCGTCGCGCAAAACGCGGCGGTCGTTCGTGACGGGACTTAAAATCCGCACGCGCTCGTCAAACGAGATCACCTGAACCTTGTCGTCGCGCCGCAGTTGATTGATGAAGGTAATCGCCGCTTCGTGAATTTCTTCTATCTGAAACTGCGTCGAGGGGCTGACATCAATCAGCAAAATGACCGTAAAAGGTTGTTCGACCGATTGAAAATACTCGACTTTTTGCTGAATGCCGTTCTCGAAAATCTGAAAATCTTTTTGCAGTAAACCTGTAATAAATCTGCCGTCGCGGTCGAGAACCGAAACCGGCATCGTGACAAGATTCGTTTCAACGCGAATTACGTCGTTTTCCTCCTCGACCGCTTCCTCATTGGTCGGCGGTGTCGGCGAAGTTTGCGGCATCGTTCTTCCGCCCTGAAGAACGGGCGCGCGCTTTTCGGTCGGAGTCGTTAGGACATCGCCTTTGATGGTCGGCGGTGTCGGCGAAGGCGTTGCCGACACGACACGCGTCCGGCTCGATTGCGCCAAAACGGAAACACTAAATAAACCCAAACACGCAAAAATCAACGCAATTTTTTTCATCGCTTAATACTCCGGAGTAAATTTTGTCGCTTTTTTATTGAAAAACGCGCAATTTTGATTGCAATGTTTTAATTTTAGATGTCTTAAAATTTAAGCCGGACGGCGATTGTGACAGTTTATTTGTAAAGTTTTGTAAAAAAAGTTCAGAGTCCACGCTTCAGCGTGTCGGTCGTCGCGCTTCGCTGACGACACAAACTAAAGTTTGGACTCTAAACTATCTTGCGCGAGTTCGTGAAAGCGGCGACGGACGGAATTGATATTGACGAACGGAAGTTCGTGCGCGTGCGTGCGATTTGTCAAAAGAATAAAAATCCGCTCGGCTTCGGGTTCGATCCAAACAGAAGTTCCCGTAAACCCGAGATGCCCGAAACTGTCTTTTGAAAGCGCGTTTGAAGCGGTCGAATCTTTTGTTTCCGCCAATTGAAACGCAATCGAACGCGCTTCGTTTAAACCTTTCGTGAAATTCGTGCGAAATAATTCGCAGGTTTCGGGTTTTAAAAGCGTCGTTTGATTTGCCAGAAACTGCTGCGCGATCTTAAAAGTTTCCTCGGCGGTCGAAAAAAGTCCCGCGTGTCCCGAAATGCCGTTCATAAAATAACAGTTTCCGTCGTGAACTTCGCCCCAAATTTGATAATCACGAAACAAGTCAGAACCGCCTGCGTCAGCGGGCGGGTAAAAACCTTGCTCGATGCAGGTTTGTTTCTCATACTCATTTCCCTTTTCGCTTGCGGCGATTCGTTTTTTCAATTCTTTCGGCGGATTGTAAAAAGTATTTTTTAGCTCTAAAGGTTCGAAAATTTCTTTTCGCGCTATTTCGTCCAATCTTTTGCCATAAACTCTCTCTAATAAAAATGTAAGAATTAAAAAATTCAAATCACTGTATTTTACTTTCAGAAGACTAGATTTAATTTCCGGCGGAGTTGTTAAAATTTCTTTCAAAATACTTTCACGAGAATCGCATAAAAGGTAAAAAGGTTTCCAAGAAGGTAAATCCGAGCAATGATATATTAGTTCCCAAGTCCCCAAATCTGAATGATGCGGAAAATTTTGACGATAATCGAACTCAGGCAGATGATATATAGCTAACGGATTTAATTCGCCCTCTTCAATCAATTTCGCGCACAGCAAACCCGTCACCAAAACTTTCGTCAAACTCGCCAGATCGTAAATCGTATCCGTTCGCGCTTCGATTCGTTCGGGTTCGACAACCGCGAAACCGAGCGCGTCCTGAAAAACGATCTCGCCTTTTTCCGCGACCAGATAAACGGCGGACGGAAAATCATTCGCGTCAATTCTCGATTGCAGAAATTCGGAGATTTGTTCGTTCTTCATCTTATTTAGACCACATAGAAACATAGAACACATAGAAATTTTAGAAACCTATGTGTTCTATGTTTCTATGTGGTTCAATTTTCTCAAACATTCAAACGGTTTCGATGGCGTTCGATTTTTTCCAGAACGCCTAACGCCAAGCTCAATGCGCGTCGTCCATCGTGCGCGTTGATCGGCGGCGCGTCGTCGCGTTCGATGCAATCTAAAAACGCGAGAATTTCGGCGCGTAAGGGTTCGATGTCCTCGATTTGCAAACGGTTGATCGAAATCCCGAGTAGCGGATGCGCGGCATTCGGCGCAAGACTCGTCACCGACGCGAATTTGGTCGCGTAATCCAGAACGACGTAGGAATTCGTTTGATAAAAACGCGTTTTGCGGATCTTTTCCGTGCCGATTCTCGAAGCCGTAATGTTGGCGACCGCGCCGTTTTCGAATTCGATTCTTGCGTTTGCCGCGTCGACTTTATCGGAAATGACCGGAATGCCAACGGCGCGGATTTCCGACACGTTGACGTTTTCGCCGACCAGCCATTGAATCGCGTCGAGGTCGTGAATCATCACGTCCAAGACGACATCAACGTCCAAACTGCGATTCGGAAAAGGCGAAACGCGGTGAATCTCAAAGTAAAGCGGCTTTGTCACGTGCGGGCGCAGCGCGACCATCGCCGGATTAAAGCGTTCGAGATGCCCGACCATCAGTTTCGCACCGGTTTTCTGCGCCGACGCGATCATTCTGTCGGTTTCTTCGAGAGTCCGCGCGATCGGTTTTTCGACCAAAACGTGAACGCCTTTTTCCAGAAATTCGCAGGCAATTTCCGCGTGCGTTTCGGTCGGTGTAACAATTGAAACGGCATCCGTCTTATCTAAAAGTTCGCGCCAATCGGTAAAATATTCACAGCCGTTTTTTTCGGCGACGGCTTTTGCGTTTTCCTCATTAATATCGCAAACGCCGACGAATTCGCCTTTGCCTTCCGCCGCTAATTCGGCGTAATTTCGCGCGTGATGCTGTCCGAGCGAGCCGACACCGATGACGGCGGTGCGGAGGTTTTGGATTTTAGATTTTGGATTTTGGATTTCTTCCATAGTTTGAATGTATCGTCTTTTTCAGCGATACTTTCATTTTCATTGAAGATGTCTGAAATTACAAAAACTCAAAATCAAAAAGCAAAAACCGGATATTTCTGGTTAATTTTCGCAATTATTGTCGTTGCCGCGTATCTGACGGGTTTGACGATTCCGCTTTTAGGTCCCGACGAGCCGCGTTATTCGCAGGTCGCGCGTGAAATGTTTTTAAGAAACGATTGGATCACGCCGACTTTGGGCGGTTTCGACTGGTTCGAAAAACCGGCTTTGCTCTACTGGCTGCAAATCGCGTCCTACAACATTTTCGGCGTGACGGAATTCGCGGCGCGGTTCGGTTCGGCGCTTTTCGGGTTGGGAACGGTTTTGAGTTTATGGATTCTTGGGAAGAAAACAGAAAGCGGAAAACAGGAGACAGAAGCAAATCAGTCTTTTGGAAACTGGCTTGGATTGATCGCCGCTTCGTCGTTCGGTCTGATCGTTTTTTCGCGCGGCGCGAGTTTTGACATTATTCTGACTTTTCCCGTAACGGCTTCGCTCGTTTCATTTTTTCTTTTTGACCAATCAGAGAAAAAATCAGGTTTTACTTTTTACTTTTTACTTTTTACTTTTTACTTTTTCATCGGCATCGCCTTAATTGCAAAAGGTTTGGTCGGCATCGTTTTTCCGTTGGCGATTGTCGCGTTTTATTATCTTTTATCGCGGAAAATTCCGTCGAAAGCGTTTATTTTCAGTCTTTTCTGGGGAACGCTCGTCGCTTTGCCGGTTGCTGCCGTCTGGTATCTGCCGATGTATCAGGTCAACGGCTGGAAGTTCGTGGACGATTTTTTTATCCAACATCATTTTCAGCGCTACACGTCGAACAAATATCTGCACCCGCAGCCGTTTTATTTTTTCTTCTGGGTTCTGCCGCTGATGACGCTGCCGTGGATGCCTTTCTTTTTCGCTTCGATCTGGAATTTAGTTAAAGGCGCAGTTTCACGCAAAAACGCCAAGCCGCAAAGTAATGATAAAAATCTCCTCTTCTCCTTTTCTCCTCTTCTCCTCTTCTCGCTTTCATGGCTGCTCGTGCCGCTCGTTTTCTTTTCGGCTTCGGGTTCGAAACTTCCGGGCTACATTCTGCCCGCTGTGCCTGCCGCGCTTATTCTGACTGCCGGATATGTTTGGCAATTCGTGCAAAAATCGCGGACGCGGCAAATCGTCTTGCAAACAATTGCGCTTTCGACGCTGATCGGCGCGGCGGTTCTCGCGCAGTTTTTCGTGACCGATTTTCTGCACGAGGAAACCGTCAAGCATCTGATCGAAAAAGCCGATTCGCAAGGTTACAAATCGGAAAAAATTCTCGGTTTGCACACGATTTCGCATTCGGCGGAATTTTACGGCGCGGGCAGACTTTTGCGCGATGCGGACGGCAAACAAAGACGGCTTTTCGGCGTGTCGGAAGTGGTCGAAGAAATGAAAAAGGATAATGCCAAACAGGCTTTGGTCTTGATTCCGCTCGGTTACCTCAATCAACTGACAAACAGCGAACAGGTCGAAGCGCAGGTTTTGGGCGACAACGGCGAACTGGCGATCGTGCTGGTAAAGGTATGAAAGAATTTTTCTTGGTAACGATATTACCGACGCTTTTTTCAACGGGCGGTTTGGCGCAAAACGAATCTTTTAAAAGCATCGAAGCGCGAAAACTTGCCGACAGGGCGGAAAATAAACTTTGCTCGACTGCCGCAGAAACCAAAGTGTCACTTTTATAAGGGAAAAAAAATCGAGGATAACGCGGTGATTGATGTCGAACGGCAGATAATTATGGCAAAATAGAAGAAAGTTTGGGCGCGAAATTTTTGTATCAAACGATGAAAGCCATGACTTGCCCGCAATGCGGAGCTTTAATCAGGAAAATCTCTCTCAAAGACAAATTTGCCGAGTGCGAATATTGCGACGCGCGGATTCTGCTGGCGGATAACCGCGATAAAATCGTCGAAATGCCCGACAAAACTCCCGCGATACCGCCGCCGACACCGTGGGAACAATACCGCGAAAATTATCGAAAGATTAACGAACGCGCAAATCAATATAACGCGCCTTACACTTATCCGCAAAAACCGCAAAGTTCTTTTATACCCGGCGTTATCGCGTTTTTAGTAATCTTTTTGTTTGTCGCGGGCGGGTTCGTTCTGCTGGCGGGAAGTTTGTTTTCGCCGCGCCCGCCGTCAAGTTTGGCGGATAAAAACCCCGTCAAAACCGCCGCGCCTTCCCCGACGATCCGATATGTCGCGCCGACACCCGCGCCGAGCATAAATTATCAGGTCAAAGTCCAGTGGAACGGCGCGAACGATATGGAGCATTTCGAAAATCCAGTGATCGAAAACGAGAAGCTGCCGACGCTTGACGTAAAAGAATTAAAGAAAACCGTCTTTAAAAATCGCGGCGTGCAGGTCAAAGTAACGATTGACACAAGCGGCGAAGTAAGCAACGCCGAAGGAATTTCCGGTCATCCCGTCTTAATGGAAGCCGCCGTCAAAGCCGCGAAAAAGACGCTTTTCAATTCGCGCCAGAAACCGACAACACGCGTTTTGACCTATTATTTCCGCCTGATTACCGAGTAAACCGCGCGAAATCAATTTGTTTTAATCTTCCGTTCAGCCTCGCATTTTCGCATCGGCGGCGCGTTTAAGTTAGAATTGACAGCGGTTGCAATTATGCGAAATTACGTTAAATTTCCCTTTCAATTCGATGCCGCGCTTCTCCGCGAAGATTTGGCGAAAGTCGCCGCGGACGAATGGATAAGTCATTTTAATCAATCGAACTACGAAGGCGATTGGAGCGTCGCCGCCTTGCGCTCGAACGGCGGCAAAACGAAACAAATCTATCCCGACCCGCATTCGACGGAAGATTTCGAGGATACCGAAATCCTTGCGCGATGCGCGTATGTCCGCGAAGTTTTAAGTAAAATCGAATGCGAAAAAGAAGCCGTTCGCTTTATGCTGCTCGGCGCGGGCGCGAAGATACGCGAGCATAAAGATTATTTTATGGGCTTTGAAGACGGCGTAATTCGCCTGCACATTCCCGTAATTACCAATAAACAGGTCGAATTTTATCTCGCCGACGAACGAATCGAAATGCGCGAGGGCGAACTCTGGTATCTCGATTTCTCGCAAAAACACCGCGTCGAAAACAACGGCGCGGCGGACAGAATTCATCTCGTCATTGACTGCAAAGTTAATGATTGGCTGGTTGAATCCATCAAATAATCATTCAACCAGCCGCACTGACGCTTACAATCTTGAACAGTTTTCGATTATCACACTTCCGACAATGCTCATCGAAACTTTCCCCTGAAGTTTGACCGCATCGCCTTTTTTAACCTTTGAAACAGATGTTTCCTGAGATTTATCGAAACTGCAAACGACCATTCCGTCCTTTGGCGCGGTCGAACCGGGACGCATAAAGGCAATCATCCAATTGCCTTTTTTATCCTTTTCGCTGACTTCGACCGTTCCGCTGACGGTGATTGTTTTGCCTTTATATTTTTTGTCGGCGGCGGCGGCATCTTTTTTGTAATCGTCGAGAAGCTGCAAAACCGTAACGGATGAATTGCCGGTGCTTGATGTTGAATTGCTGTTGCTGGCGGACTTTGATAATTCCGATACGTCAAGCGGCACAGCCTGCGCGGGCGGCGCGTTTTTTAAGAAGCCTTCAAAATCGAGCGTCGGCTGTTGGCGATAGGCTCTGACCTGTTTGATATAAATTCCGTCTTTAAAAACGATCGAGTTATCCCAGCCCGACAAAGCCGCGACCGCATAGCGCGTCTCGCTGTCATCAGTAACTTTGCCTTTGTCCGACGCGCCGCCGACATATTTTTTCCGCTTTTCAAAATCCGCGTTCATTTCCGCCTCGCTGTTGTAAACCCAGAGCGTATAGCGAATGTTTTCCGAACCGCTGACGTATTCGCTTTCAAAATGCGCCACCGGATTGTAGGAAGACGGCGCGACGTAATCGGGCGCGTGGTCTAATTCGTAACTGCCGACTTTTGCGGGAAACGTGCCTTCGGGCGGTTTCGGCGTAAACGGATTGAGACGGTTATAAGTGCGTTCGGGCATTATCGCCGCCATCACCCCGACACCGATTACTACTAAAAATAACAATGGAATGCCGACCAGCAATAATTTCGTGAGCGTTTTCATCGGCGGTTTCGCATCGCCGAACGGCACCGACGCTTCACGCGGCGTTGACCGCATCGGCTGTTGAACGGCATTCGGCTGCGCGGCATCGAGATGCGAACCCAAAGAATAAAGCTCGTTCGTCGTAACCTTGCGCCCGAGCTTATTTTCCAAATTGCTTTTCGCCGACTTTTCCTGCACGGCTTCTTTGATCGCACGAAATAAAAATCCCAGTATTCCCATTAAATTTTCCTCGTTTAGACAATATATGAATTGAAGGAAAATAGACAACCGACACATGATTGTTCCCTTCACCGACACATGCGACATTTTTTGAATAAACGGCTCAAAAAAAATAACGGACAGCGAAAATTATTTTTCACTATCCATTATCTATTATCAGTTATCAGCTATTCCGAAAGTTTTTCGCTCTGACGTGATATTTTAACGCTTCCTGAATTTTCTTTTGATGTCAGGCGAATCTTTTTCCCGAAGTTCCTTCCATAAAATCGTCACATTTCCGGCTTCGTCTTTTTCGACAATCCGAAAAACAACGATCACATCCTTTCGCTTGTCGTAATTAAATTCGTTATAAGTTACCCGATTGACGGCACGATAATATTTTCCGTCGTAAGCAATCGAGCGCAAAGCGAAAGTCGTGTTTTCAACGATAAACAATCCACGGCGATAAAAAAACCCTTCTGCCCTGATACCTTCTACCAACTTCAAATCAACTGCTCTGCCTTTTTCGTAATCGGGTTCGGGCTGAAAATCAACCAGAAATTTCAAGCCTTTGGTTTGCAGCGTCACCTGTTCGAGCGGCACATCGCCGATATTGACAAAAATGCCGTGCAATAAAATGCCCGAAGCCTGAAAACTCTTGTCGGTAAAAGTTAAATCCGCGAGCCGCGGAATGCGATAATTCTGTGTGCGGAATGAAAAAGAACTGCCTGCGCCGGGCATCGTGTATTGCAGACAATTATCCGTTGCGACGACGACCTTCGTATTTTGCGCACAGCCTTTGTCGTCAATCAATTTCGTCAATCCCGTGTTCGGCTGGCGCAGAAAATCGGCATATTTCGCAAATAATTCGCGGCGCGGTTCGACCGCCTTTAATTCTTTTGCGGTCGGTTTACGATAAAGCGGCTCGACATTCTTTTGCAAATACAACAGCCGCCTTTCGGCTGGCGAAGGTATTATTTGCGCCTGCATATCTGCCGAACCCGCGAAAATTAAAAATATGAAGAAAAAAAGCCTTTTCATAAACTTCACAATTTTGATTTTAGAATCTCGTTGACGATCTTCGGATTCGCTTTGCCCTGCGAGGCTTTCATCACCTGCCCGACAAAGAAACCGAAAAGTTTCTCGTTGCCGCCGCGATACGCGTTTACTTGATTTTCGTTCTTTTCGATGATTTCGTCAACGATTTTTTCGATTGCCGACGAATCGGAAATCTGCTCGAAACCTTTTTCGCTGATGACCGCCGCCGCGTCTTTGCCAGAATTGAACATCTCGACCAAAACCTCTTTCGCCTGATTGTTGTTGATCTTTCCGGCATCGAGAGTTTTTATCAATTCCGCCAGATTTTCCGCCGAAACGGGCGAGTCCGAAGCGGTTTTGCCAGAATTGTTCAATTCACGAAGAAGCTCCGACAATATAAAGTTCGCGCTCGTTCGCGGGTTGCCCGAAACGGTTGCCGTCCGTTCGTAAAATTCAGCCAAACCTTTGTCCGAAACGATCTGCGAAGCGTCGCTATACGAAAGATTGTATTCCTGAATTAATCGCTCGCGCATTACGTCGGGCAATTCGGGCATTTCCGACATCATCTGCTCGATAAATTCCGACGAAACCGCCAGCGGTTGTAAATCCGGTTCGGGAAAATAACGGTAATCGTGCGCGTCTTCCTTTGAACGCATCATGCGGGTGCGGTTGTTCTTTTCGTCCCACAGACGCGTTTCCTGCGACACGCCTTCGCCCGATTCGTGCGCTTCGATTTGCCTTTCAATCTCGAACTCAATCGCCTTTTGCATAAAGCGCACGGAATTCAGATTCTTCAATTCGACCTTGTTGCGAAATTTCTCTTCGCCGACTTTGCGGACGGAAACATTCGCCTCACAGCGCAGATTTCCCTTTTCCATATCGGCATCCGACGCGCCGACCCATTGCAGAACGCGCCGCACGTGATTGACATAATCATACGCCTGCCAAGACGTGCGAAAATCCGGCGCGGTCACGATTTCGCCGAGCGGAGTTCCCGCACGGTTCAAATCAATGTATGAATATTTATCAACCTCGGGCAAACCTTCGTGAACATTCTTGCCCGCGTCTTCTTCCAAATGCATCCGCTCGATGCGAATCGTCAACGGCTTCCAGTCAAAAGCGCGTCCCGACTCATCGCGCTCGCTCGTCATAATCGTCAGTTCGCCGTTCGACGAAAACGGCTTGTCATACTGCGAAATCTGATAACCTTTCGGCAGATCGGGATAAAAATAATTTTTTCGGGAAAAGATCGAAGTCTCGTTAATATTCAACCCCAACGCCAACGCCGCCTTCGCGCCGTATTCGACGACCTTTTCATTCAAAACCGGCAACGCGCCCGGCAACCCC
>JALHNX010000098.1 GCA_022843305.1 Pyrinomonadaceae bacterium
CGCGAAACACGAACAATTCAAGGAAATTCAGAATCTGATCAAATAAATAACTCAACCGAAACCTTGAAAAACTCGGCTAACTTTTTCGCTTGTGCTTTGCTGATCGAACGCTTGCCGTTAACGACTTCCGAAGTAATTCCTGTCGAACCGAAAATGTGAACCAAATCTTTTTGTTTGAGTTCGCGGTCTTCCATGAAGAATTGCAAAACTTCATTCGGCGAGGCTTCCGGCATCGGGTAATTTTCGTCTTCGTAAGATTCAACTAACACCGATAAAAGTTCGAGTAATTGTTCTTCTTCAGGACTCAATTCACCTTGTCTGATTCCTTTTGTCATCAAACGGTCAATTTCTTCCGTCAATCTTTCAAGCTCTTCGTCGCTTGAAATAACCGAAGGCAAAGTTTGCATCAGCAGTAATCCGTATTTTGTATTGTCAACATTCGCAGTCATTTTTATAAATCTTCTTATTGTATTCGGCGTGCGTCAGAACGAATCTAATCAAAACTTTTTTGTTCGGATAATAGATTTTCGTAATCAGCCGATATTTGTTCCCGCTAATATTAAAAATCGTGCAAACACCTACTAAATCCGCGTGGGAAAAATCTGCTTTTGTCTCTGCAAGATTTTCCCAGTTCGCCTTTTTTGTGATGTTATACCATGACTTTAACGAAGTTTCCGAATCAGGATGTTTTTTCCAAAACTCTTGCAAACGTTTTTTTGTAATGATGTGCATATTTTCTTCCTAATCTAATTCCTAAACTAATTTTGTCCATCATTGCCTCCGTTTAATCCTTAGTAATATTAAAATTGCCTCCGTTTATTAACAAAACTCTCATTTTGAGAATATTGCAAATTCATACTCTCATTCTGAGATACATTTGTCAAAACTAATTTAACTTTGACGCTTCACAAGCAAAGTTTTACCATTAAACTTTCGCTCAAAATTTATGGATATTCTAGCTTCTCTAAACGACCGACAGCGTGAAGCCGTGATGACGACCGACGGCGCGGTTTTGATTCTCGCGGGCGCGGGTTCGGGCAAAACGCGCGTCATTACCGTGCGCATCGCTTATCTGATTTCGGAAAAGCAAGTTCCGCCGTATAACATTCTCGCCGTCACGTTTACCAATAAAGCGGCGGGCGAAATGCGCGAACGCGTAACGGAATTGCTGAAAGGTCAGCGACTGCAATCCGCGCCGCTCGTGACGACGTTTCACTCGCTCTGCGTGCGGATTTTGCGGCAGGACATCGAACATTTATCCGAAGGCTACAACAAATCCTTCACGATCTACGACACGGACGATTCGATAAAGGTCATCAAGGCGTGCATCAAAGACATCGGTTTCGACGAAAAACAGCTCGCGCCGCGTCAGGTTTTAAATGCGATCTCCGGCTCGAAAAACCGCGGCGAAGATTTTGAATTATACGCTTCGCAGGTCGAATACACGGACGAAAAACGCGCCGCCATCGCGCGGGTTTTCAAGCTTTACGAGGAACGTCTGAACAATGCGAACGCGCTCGATTTCGACGATCTGATGATCAAAACCGTCAAACTTCTCCGCACGAGCCAGGAAGTTCGCGACAAATATAACGAAAAATTCAAATACATTCTGGTTGACGAATATCAGGACACGAACCCTCTGCAG
Organism: Pyrinomonadaceae bacterium; assembly: GCA_022843305.1. Classification (GTDB taxonomy): domain Bacteria; phylum Acidobacteriota; class Blastocatellia; order Pyrinomonadales; family Pyrinomonadaceae; genus JAFDVJ01. Next base: position 1,646 of record JALHNX010000098.1, read on the forward strand.
TTTGCGCTGATCGGTTATCTGACCGAAAAACAGCAGAATATCTGCGTGGTCGGAGACGATTCTCAGAGCATATACGCCTTTCGCCAAGCCGATATTCGCAATATTTTGGAATTCGAGCAGCATTTTCCGAACGCGAAAACCATTCTTCTAGAACAAAATTATCGTTCGACGCAGACGATTTTGGACACAGCGGACGCGATCATTAAAAACAACCAGAACCGCAAGGATAAAAAGCTCTGGACGGCGAACCCGGACGGCGACAAGATTTTTTATCATCAGGCGTTCGACGGCGACGGCGAGGCGCGGTTTGTCGCGCAGATGATTGACCGGCATCGGCGACAGAATCCGAAAGACAAAATTGCTATTTTGTATCGCACTAACGCGCAGTCGCGGCTTTTTGAAGAAGCTCTGCGGCGCAACCGCATCGAATACAACATCGTCGGCGGATTTTCGTTCTACGAACGCGCCGAGATCAAAGACGTGATCGCGTATTTGAAAATGGCTCTCAACCCGTTTGACGACATCGCGCTTTTGCGCGTCATCAACACGCCGACGCGCGGTTTCGGCAAAACATCTTTGGACGAATTACAGCATCGCGCCAAGGATTTTGGCGTTTCGCTTTGGGAAACGATTGCGATCATCACGGGTTTGGAATTCAAAGAGCGCGTCAATCTAACGCCCCGTGCAATCGAATCTTTGAAGAAATTCAAAAAAACCATCGAAAATCTGCAAACCAAAGTCGCGGACGTTTCGCAGACCGACCGCAAAGTTTCGGATGTCGTGATGGCGGCGATTGAAGACACGGGTTACGCGAATATGTTGCGCGCCGAAAACACGGACGAATCGGCGGCGCGATTGGAAAATTTGGAAGAACTCGTCAACGCGGCGGTTGATTACGACAAACAGGAAGACAGCGGTTTAAGGGATTTTATTGACCACGCCGCACTGACTTCGGACACCGACAAATACGACCGCAACGCCGCTGTCACGATGATGACCGTTCACGCGGCAAAAGGTCTGGAATTTCCGATTGTCTTTCTCGTCGGTCTGGAAGACGGCATTTTCCCGCATTCCCGTTCGATCAACGACCCGAAAGAATTGGAAGAAGAACGCCGTCTGGCGTATGTTGCCATCACCCGCGCCGAAAAGGTTCTCTATATTTCGCATTCGATGCGCCGCCGGGTTTACGGCGAAGAAATGGCGGCTGAACCTTCGCAGTTTTTAAACGAAATGCCGCTCGAACTTATCCACGATTTATCACGCGGTTCAAGCTGGCTTTCGTTTGCTAAAAGCAACGCCGTCAAAACCAACAAACACGCCGTAAGCGCGCTTCGCGGCGAAAACAGACAGGAAAAACCGAAAAATCTTTACACCGGAAAAACCTACAACAGCGCGGAAGCAATCGCCGATTTTTTCAACAAGAAAAAAGTCGAGAGTCGGGAGTCGGGAGTCGAGAGTCCAAAGCCTTTGACAGGTTTCGATAAGCTGAAAGCACAGGCATCGCAAACCAAATCCGAAATCCCAAATCCCAAATCCAAAATCAAGCAGGGTTTTACGCCGGGCGCACATGTCCGTCATCCGAAATACGGCAAAGGCTTGGTCTTGCGCCGCGAAGGCACGGGCGACAACGTTAAACTAACGGTCAGCTTTCCCGGCTTCGGACAGAAAAAGCTCATCGAAAAATTTGCGAATTTGGAGAAAGCTTAAATTTTCTTGTTTTTTCTAAAAAATAGGTTTATAAATAATCCGCATATAAGGTTGTTATGCCCATTCATTCTGCATAATACACGAAAAAGACTGTTATGCCGATTGAATCGGTATAACACCAGTGATATGAGTGTTATGCCGAATGGTTCGGGATAATCATAAGTTCGGCGTTTTCCTTTTACCTTTTAGGAGATTCAGATGAAACGATGTCCACAATGCAACCAAACTTACCCAGACGACGATTTGAACTTTTGCTTGGATGACGGCGGGCAACTTGTTTTTGTATCAAATTCTTCGTTTGAAGAAACGGTAATTAGACCTTCGCCGTTTTTCCAACAACCTTCACCACCTGTAAAACAAGGTGTTAGTCCAATGTTTGCATATTTGGCAATCGGATTATTGGCTTTAGTTGCCGGCGGCGCGGTTGTGATGTGGATGAAGTCCGATTCGAGTGCTTCTTCTAAAAACGAAACTCCAACCACTGTTTCAACTCCGGCTGAACAAAAAGTTTCTGTTTCCAACGAGCCGCAGGGTAATTTGAAACAAGAACAAGAAGCACTTGAGAAAGAACGTCAAAAACTAGCTGACGAGCGCCAAAGGTTAGAAACAAAAAAGAACGAAACTTTTTCAACGACGACAACGCGCACTTCCCAGCCGTCGAGCGGAACTTGGTTTGTTGTGCTTGGTTCTTATCAGAAATACGAATCCGAAAAAGCCAATCAACGGTTACGATATGTTCAAAGTTTGGGCTATGATGCGACCGTCGTTGATACAAATAACTATCCGGGTTTTAAGGGCGGTTTATATTCTGTTGTTGTAGGTCCCTATTCCAAGTCAGATGCCAAAGGTTTATTAGGCAGAATGAAATCTTCGATTTCAGATGCCTATATCAAATCGGGATGGTGATTCAATGAGAATGAAACTTTTATCCTTTTCTTTTATTTTCGTCGTCGTTTTTGCGGCTATGTATCTATCTTCCTGTGCGGAACAGAAATCGCCGGTTGTTGCTCAAACACAGAACACCGTAAAAAAAGAATCGCCCGTAACCAATCAAACCCAAAACGTCAATCAGCCACAGATAAAAAAAGAGCCGTCAAGTGCCGTCGTGTCGAGTCCAACCATTGTTTCGCGGCAAGAGTGGAAAGCCAAAGAGCCGCAAGGCAAGGTGAAAGAGCATACAATTCGCTACATCACAATTCATCATACGGCTTCGCCGCAAAAGAACAGCACCCCGATTGAAAAGAAAATGCAGAGTTTGCAGAATTTTGCCCAAAGCGAAAGCCGGCTTGCTTCCGGTAAAATGAAACCTGCTTGGTTTGACGTTCCGTATCACTATTACATTGCAGTTGACGGTAAAATTGCCGAAGGTAGAGAAATTAAGTTCGTCGGGGATACAAATACCGATTATGACCCAAGCGGACACGCTCTTGTTGTGCTTGAAGGAAACTTTGAAACCGAACAGCCTTCTGCCGAACAACAAAAGTCTTTGCAAGCGTTTGTAGCTTGGCTGTCCACAAACTATAAAGTGCCGACATCTGAAATTAAAGCCCATAACGATTATGCTTCAACGGCTTGTCCGGGCGAAAATTTGAAGAAATTACTGCCAACTCTTCGAGAAAAAGTTGGCGAAATTACAAAAGTATCTGAAAAGCCATAAAAAAAAGGGTTTGCTTATGACGACACGCCGAACAATTTAATAGACGCGAGGGCGAAACAGCGACTTTGTTATCATGCGGTCTTTTTACCTTAAACTTGTGTGATGACGGTTTCGCGCCACATCATTTCAGGCGTTCGGTGCTTTCGGGTGAGTTCGCGGCTTTCGGGCAAAATAAAGTATAATGCTGAATTATGCCGACCGTTTTGAGATACGAAGCGTATCGCATTTATTTTTACAGCCACGAACCGAATGAACCGCCGCACGTTCACATTGACCGTGATAATCTGTCGGCTAAATTTTGGTTGAATCCTGTTTCTTTAGGGCGTAATCATGGTTTTAGCGCACGAGAGTTGCGGCAGGTTGAGGGAATCGTTCGAGAAAATCGGCAAAATTTATTGGAGGCTTGGAATGAGCATTTTGGCGTTGGCGGCTGATGAGAGAGTCGCAGAAGTAGAAATAACCGAAGATGAATTAAGCGTTCGCTTGATGGACGGCAGAACGATTAGTGTGCCGTTGGTTTGGTATCCGCGCCTTTTGAACGCGACTGAAAAACAAAGAAAGAATTGGCGGATTAGTGGCGGCGGTTACGGGATTCATTGGGAAGATGTAGATGAAGATTTATGCACGGAAGGCTTATTGCGCGGTGCGCCCGCGCCAAGTCCGTCAATATCGAAAGTCTTTTGAATTCAAACACGCACCGAATAATTTAATGGGCGTAAGGGAGCGAGCAGCGACTTTGTTATCAACTTGTCTTTTTAACTCGGAGTTGCTTGAAAGATTTCGCCTCACGTCAACCCAATTATAAATCATCAAAAACTTATCAATTCTTTGCCAATTTAGAAAAGGCATAGCTCTTGCAATTCAATAAAAATAGAAATAAAGCTGTATTGATTTCATTCAGTTTGAAAGGAGATTTTATTAGGATGCAAAAGTTATATTCATTGTTTTTGGTTTCGGGTGTTTTATTGATGGTCGGCTGCGGGGCGGAACCGGCGAATGTTAATACGAATCGAGTCAATGCGAACGTCAATCTGTCGAATACGTTTAACGGCAATACGAACATTAATGCGACGACGACGAGCGTTGATCCGAATTCGGCGATCACGGAAACAAAAGAACCCGATCAGTATCAGGCAGTCGTGCAGTTAAAATTGCAGGCGACGGGCGACAATAAACAGGCGAATCTGCCGACGATTCAGGCAAACGTCGCACGGAGCGGCGCTGACCGCCGGATGGAATTCAATCTGCCGGGCGGCGAAAAAGTTTTGTATATTGACAAAGCCGGCGTAACGCATCTGGTTTTGCCGAACCGCAAACAATACGCGGTTTTGGATAAACAATCGCTCGGTTTTGATGTTCGTCAATTGATGATGCCTTCGGAAATCGTCAGTTACGTCAGAAACGTGAAAGGTGTCGAGCGCGTCGGCGAGGAAAACGTCAATGGTCGCCAGGTTATCAAGTATCGGTTCGGTTCGGTGACAAATACGCAGACCAACGCCGGACAGGTCGAAACCGAATCTTTCTTTTTGATTGATAAGGAAACGGGTTTGCCGCTTCGTTCGGAAACCGTTTCGATGACGCAGAACGGCAACGTGCAGGGTTTTAGAGGCTTTCGCGTGATAACCGAAATGAGCGGCATCAAAGCCGATGTCACACCCGATCTGTTTAATGTGCCGGAGGATTATCAGAAGGTTGACGCGTCGCAGGTCAAATCGCAGGCTGAAATGATCTTTAACACCGTCGGATTACTGCTTAATCAAGCGTTGAATCCACCGCAGACGAATCCGAATGCGAATATGAATTCGAACGCGAATATTGCAAGATAGGAAATGGTGAATAAGGAGAAAGGCTGATAAAATGCGGCTTTTCTCCTTTTAAATTTTATGAGCAAAACCTGGACATTTATCATTGGAAGCCTTGTCGGCTTGATCGTCGGCGGCATTTTGACGTTTTACCTTTTTGTCGGCGTTCCGCAAGCCGGACAAATACCCGGCGCGCCGATTCAACAGCCCGATCCGAACGGTAATCCGCCCGCGACGGCGCAGATCGTTTTGAAACAGGAGTTTTTCAACGAAGTTCTGAACACGATCTTCCGCGATATGAACGCGCCTTCGTTTCCGCTGACTTTGACCGAAAACCGCGAGGCGCAAAACAACGAATCGGCGAGTTACGCGATGCTGCAAAACGGCGGCTGCGACGGTCGTATCACGCTTCTGGCGGAAGGCAGCGGCGTGCAGAGCAGCTTAAAATTCGACAACGGCAGAATCGTCGCGCCGCTCGCGTTTAGCGGAAGCTATAATTCGATGTTCGGCTGTATCAGATTTTCGGGCTGGACGCAGGCAAACCTCGAACTGCGGTTCGACGCGGCACAGCAAACCGTTTTGGGGCAATTGAACATTGAAACCGTCAATCTCGACGGCGGTGCTTCGATGTTCGGCGGAATCGTTACGCCGCTCGTGCAGAGAACCCTGAACGACCGCGTTAATCCGATCCAGATATTACAGGGCAAACAAATCGCGCTCAATCTGCCGATCGCCGCGACCAACGGAAATATGACGGCGAAGGTGAAAGACGTGCGTTCCGAGATCAAAGACAACGCGCTTAATCTTTTCGTGATTTACCAATTCAGCGGCACGAACGCAAATCAACCCGCTTTTTGATGGGAACGCCGTCATCCTGACGGCAAGATTGCGAAGCACTCTGAAAAGGCTTCGCAACTTCTAAAAGTTGAGAGAATGCGAAAAGTTCCGAGCGTTTTTCAAACGCTTGCCGTCAGGATGACGGCGCTCCCGGCGAAAACGCTTTTTTAACTTTCAAAAAAAATAAAAATCTCTTAAAATTTGCGTGGCACAAATTTTAAGAGATTTTTTTATGAAAAACAAATTTACAGTTTTATCGGCACTTTTCCTGCTTCTGACGATCGGCTTCGGCTGTAGTTACATAGATAATTTATCGTCGGGCGGCAATTCGTCGAACAGTTCGAGTACAAGCAATTCGTCAACCAATTCGGCAGACCCGAACACGACAGCGAAAACCGGCGTTGCCGAATGCGACGAGTTTCTCGATCTGCTCAACAACGACACCAAAAAACCTGACGAAGATATTTTAACGCGAAAATTTCGTGAATTGGCGATAGAATTCGCCAAGGAATCGATCAAAAAGAACATCGAAGAAAACCAGGGCGACAAGCAGAAGATCGCCGACGGCTGTAAAAAGGCAAAGGACGATTATCTGAAGAAAAAAGACGAAAAGAACCCCGAACCGCAGAAAGACAGCAGCAACTCGCAAAAAATGTAAATGATCGAAAATTTAACGCGGACGGACGAATACAATGTTGATTCGTCCGTCTTTTTTTGCCTCAAGCAACTATTTATCAATGTCGAAACATCTTTAATCTGAAGTTTTCAATAAAATCTAAAATCTTAAACAAGGAAACAAAACTATGAGAATCAAACTTTTTCTCGCTTTAATATTGGTGTGTTCAATTGCCGCTCCGGCACAGCTCAGGCAGGCGAAACAGCCTCTCAAATCAACCAAAACCATTCTGCCGAAAACGGAAAATAACGCGGTCAATCAATTGCCGATCCGCCGCGTCATTTTGTATTCGAACGGGGTTGCGTATGTCGAACGGCGCGGCTTTGTTTCGGGCGATGCCGAAGTTAATCTGTCGTTCAAACAGTCGCAGGTTGACGACGTTTTAAAGTCAATGGTCGTGCTTGATCTCGGACAGGGCAAGATCGGCGCGGTTTCATATAATTCGTCCGCGCCGGTTTCGTCGCGGATGTCGGAAATTCCCTTTTCGGTCGGTGCTCTGACGGGCGAAGGCGGCGGCATCGCGGGCGTGCTGGCGCAATTGCAGGGCGCGAAAGTCGCCGTGACATCCTCGAAAGGCGCGGCGACCGGCTCGATCCTGACGGTCGAACGCAAGCAAGTCCGCACCGAAAAGGAAACGACGACGACAAGCGTTCTGGTCATCGCGTCGGAAACGGGCGAGATTTCGAGCTTCGATCTGTCGGATGTCAAAAGCGTCAAACTGCTCGACGCGGGAACGCAGAAGGATTTGAACGAATTTGCCGCCGCAACGGCTTCGGCGCGGCGGCGCGACGCGAAAACCATCACGATCACGTCGAACGGCAGCGGACAGCGCGAGATGATCGTCTCTTATACAATCGCTGCGCCGATCTGGAAAACGACTTACCGCGTCGTGCTGGACGAAGCCGGAAAACCTTTTTTTCAGGGCTGGGCAATCGTTGACAACGTGAGCGAGGAAGACTGGCAGAACGTTCAGCTTTCTCTCGTTTCCGGCTCGCCGATCTCGTTTATCCAGCAGTTGCAGAAACCTTTCTACCGCTATCGTCCGGTCGTCCCGACACCGCAGGATTTGCAGTTGACTCCGCAGGTTTACGAACCGCAGAGCGGAAACACGCGCGTTGAAACAAACATTACCTCGCAGACTGTCGAAAATCTTCCGAAGGGCACAAATTTCACTTCAATGCTAAAAACCGCGCCGAATGTCAGACCCGAACAAACGGGCGGATTTCAGGTTGACGGCACGAGCGGCGCGGAAAATACTTTCACGGTTGACGGGCAGGAAGTAACGAATTTTCGCACCGGGCAGCTCAATTCAAACAGCAATATGATTCTCAGCCAGACAAAGGTCAGCGACGCTTTGGTCAGCAGCAACAGCGGCGTGCAGACCAACACGACGGGCGATGAGATCGGCGATCTGTTCGAATACCGCATCGAACAGCCCGTCACGGTTTTGCGCGACCGTTCGGCACTGATTCCGATCATTCAGACGAAAATGGACGGCGAACGCGTCTCGGTTTATAACGAAGCGGCGCGGCGCGACCGACCGTTCAGCGGCGTTTTATTGAAAAATATGACGAGCCTGACGCTCGAATCCGGCAGTTTAACGGTCATCGACGGCGACGCTTACGCGGGCGAAGCCTTGATGGAACGCCTGAAAGCCAAAGAACAAAGATTGATCTCGTTCGCGCTCGATCTCGGAACACACGTCCGCGTCCGCAACCGGCAGGACCGCGAACCGGCGAAAATCATCAAGGTCGTGAGCGGCGTTTTTCAGGTTCACTATTTCCGAACATCCGAAAAGGTTTATCAAATCTCGAATCAAACCGAACGCGCAAAGGTTTTATATATCGAATATCCGATTCAGGACGGTTGGGAATTGTCGGACGATTCGCCCGCGCCGGATTATAAAACACAGCGTTATTACCGCTTTCGCGTCGAACTCAAACCGCTCGAAGAAAAGGAGTTGAAGATCACCGTCCGCCAGCCGCTGATGGACAATTATCAGCTCACTTCGCTCTCGAAAACCGATCTTCAGCTTTTTGTTTCGCAGCGATATATCAACGAAGAAACCCGCGCCAAGCTCGAAAGACTGATCGATCTGCGGATCAGAACAGCGGAGATCGAAAACAAGCTCGAATCTTTCGATGATGAAGTCGAAAAGATCGAAGCCGACCAGAAACGCCTGCGCGAAAACATCGAAGCTCTCTCGAAAACCGCCGAAGCCAAAACCTTAATCGCGCGCTACATCGCCAAGGCAAACGAACAGGAAACGCGGCTCGAAGAGATGGAAAAGGAACGCCGGAACCTCGAAGCCGAAAAGTTGAGATTGGAAGGCGAGCTATCAAGAGAAATCCGCGCTTTTACGATAAATTAGATTAACCGCGAAAGATGCGAAAGATGCGAAAAAAATCCTAACTTTCGCGTCTTTCGCGGTTTAAACTTTGATGTAAATTCGTTTGCGATATAAAAGCCACATCAGAAAAAGCCAGAACAGGATAAAACAGACGGCATACATCGCCGAAGACGTTTTCGCGTCCGCCAAAGGCGCGAAAACCGTTTGATAAATCCAGACCTGTAAGGAAATTTCCTTGCCTTCCGCGCCCGCGACCTTGATAATGCTCATCATCCGCGCCATCAAACCCGAACCGATAAACAGCGCGAGCGCGTTCATCCCGAAAATGACGAACGGTTTCGTCCATTTATCGTAACCTTTGATGTCAATCAGGTAATAGCAAAACCCGAGAAAACACAGCGCGAGTCCTGATGTGTAAAGCACATACGAGCTTGTCCACAGGGCTTTGTTGAACGGAAAAAACGGATTCCAGCACCACGCCAGCACGAGCAGAATCAAGCCGAAAAAGAACATTCCGCTGACTTTTTCCAAATCACCGCGTTTCGATTTCAGCCACAAACCCGTCAAAACGCCCGAAATCGTTGTTACAATCGCGGGAATGGTCGAAAGGATGCCTTCCGGATCGTAAACCTTCGCGCTTCGCCAGATGTGATTGACGCCCAGAATCGTGCGGTCGAGATACGCCGCGAGGTTGCAGGCTTTGTCGTTGATCGTCGTGACATCGCAGCCCGGAACCGGCACGATCGTCATCAAAAGCCAGTAAAAAAACAGTAAGATCACACCGATGATCGTGAGCTGCTTCCAGTTCGTGTGCAGAAAGATCAGCGAAGTTATCAAATAACAAACCGCGATTCGCTGTAAAACGCCCGGAATCCGCAGGGTTTCAAAATTTGTAAAAACGAGCGGATAACCCGCAAAATACAACGCGGCAAGAAAAACCACCAATGCCGCGAGCGTCATCAAAGCCGGATTACTTTTGCCCGTCAGCCAAAGATAAACGATCGCGATCAGCGTCAGCATTGCGATGATTTTGGCGAACTGCGGGATTTCGGGTTTTGAAAAATTGAACAGCGGAAACGCCGCCATAAAAAGTCCGAGAAAAAAGATCAGCGCGGCGCGGCTGAAGATTTTGAAATAAACTTTGTTGGTAATGCCTTCTTCGATGCGCTTGCCCAAAGCAATCGGGATCGCCGCGCCGACGATGAACAGAAAGAACGGAAAAATATAATCGGTCGGCGTGATGCCGTGCCATTCGGCGTGCGCGAGCGGCGGATAGATCGCGCTCCACGTTCCCGGATTATTGACCAGAACCATTCCCGCAATAGTCATCCCGCGAAAAACATCCAACGCAACCAGACGATTTTGCCCCAATTCAGCCGCCATATTTTGTTTTCCTTTTTTTTCTAGAAATAGTTGAAGATAAAAAGAATATAGACTAAAAATAATTGCTAGTAAAATTTGAAAAGATTGGAGCGCAAGCGGCTCGCTTGCGAGCGTTGAAAAACGCTCAAAAATATTCGCTTGCTCTCAACTGATAAGAAAAGAAGGCATTTTAAGCCGCTTTTCAAGCACCTTATGCAAGCGAGCCGCTTGCGCTCCAATCAAAAACGGCTTATTTTACAAACAAATGAAAAAATCTTCGCTTTCATCGGTGATCATGGGCGCGGCTTTTCTGATGGCGACATCGGCGGTCGGTCCGGGATTTCTGACGCAGACCACGGTTTTTACAAAACAGCTTCTGGCGAGCTTCGGTTTCGTCATTCTGCTTTCGGTGATTTTAGACATTTTCGCCCAATTAAATATCTGGCGCGTGCTGACCGTCAGCGGCAAACGCGGGCAGGACGTGGCGAACGAAACCGTTCCCGGCAGCGGTTATCTTCTCGCCGGACTGGTCGCCTTCGGCGGTTTGATCTTTAATATCGGCAACATCGCGGGCAGCGGACTCGGGTTTAACGTCCTTTTCGGTTTGCCCGTCGTTTACGGCGCAATCATCAGCGCAGGCGTGGCGATTTTGATTTTTTCGCTTAAGGAAGCCGGAAAGACGATGGATTTTTTCGTCAAAATTCTCGGCGTAGTGATGCTCGGCTTGATCTGCTATGTCGTTTTCGCTTCGCAGCCGCCGCTCGGCGAAGCCGCTTACCGCACCTTTTTTCCCGAACAAATTGATGCCCGGGCAATTGTAACATTGGTCGGCGGCACGGTCGGCGGCTACATCACGTTCGCCGGCGCGCACCGTCTGATAGATGCAGGGATCACTGGCAGAGAATCGCTTGCGCAGGTCAACAAAGGCGCGGTTTCGGGAATAGTTCTGACGGCGATAATCCGCTTTATGCTTTTTCTCGCCGCATTCGGCGTGATCGCGCTCGGTTTTTCAATAGACACGACAAGTCCCAACGCAAATCCGCCCGCGCAGGTCTTTCAAAACGCGGCGGGCAATTTCGGCTATAAGATTTTCGGCATCGTGATGTGGTCGGCGGCGATCACGTCGGTCATCGGCGCGGCTTACACATCGGTTTCTTTCCTGAAAACTTTTCACGAAAAGATCGAGGCTAAATCTAATTATGTCATCATCGCCTTCATCATTATTTCAACCGCGATTTTTCTGCTCATCGGGCAAACGCCCGTGACGGTTCTGGTTTGGGCGGGAACGATCAACGGTTTTATTCTGCCGGTCGGTTTGGCGTTGATCCTGCTGGCTTCGCGGAAAAAGAAGATCGTCGGCGATTACGTTCATCCGCTCTGGCTGCAGATTTCGGGCTGGCTCGTGGTTTTAATCATGTTCGGTTTCACAATGCTCACGCTTTACGAATTCTTTGCAAAAAAATCTTAACCTTTCAGAAACTATTTGCATCAAAAGAATGCAAATAATTCATTTTCTAAAAAGAGTTCGAGGTTAAAAATGAGAAGATTCGTTATATTTTCGTTATTTGTTTTGAGTTTTTCGGCAGTTTGCTTTGCCCAATCGGGAAGAAAAATCGCGCCTAAACCGACTCCCGACCAAACTATCGCACAGCAAAATAAAAACGAAAATGAAGGCTTTTCCGAATCGAAACCGATGCCGAAACGCTCCGTTTCACCGTTTCCGGGTTTAAAAAACATTCCGAAAACGGATTCCAAAACGCAGCCTCAGACGCAAACCAAAGATGCCGAAATTCTCAGCGATTCGGAAGATGATGTCGTCAGGGTCGAAACGAATCTGGTAACGATTCCCGTTTCGGTTTTTGACCGCAACGGGCTTTATATTCCCGATTTATACAAGGATAATTTCAAGATTTTCGAGGACGGCAAAGAACAACCGATCGAATTTTTTGCGACGACGGAAAATCCTTTCACGGTCGTTATTTTAATAGATGTAAGTCCTTCGACCGCCTTTAAAATCGAAGAAATTCAAGACGCGGCGATGGCTTTCGTCAATCAATTAAAACCGCAGGACAGCGTGATGGTCATCGAATTTGACCAAAGCGTAAAAGTTTTGACTGAAGCCACAACCGACCGTCAAAAAATTTATAAAGCCTTACGGAAATCGCGGTTCGGCAACGGAACGTCGCTTTACGAAGCGGTGGAAAACACGATTCGCAAGCGTTTGAACAAAATTTCGGGACGCAAAGCGATTGTTCTGTTCACCGACGGTGTGGATACGACTTCTTACAAATCGAGTTACGACCGCAGCCTGCGCGAAGCCGAAGAAGCCGACGCGACGATCTTCCCGATCTACTACAACACATTTTTCGACAATCGCCGTCCGCTCGGCGGAGTCAATTTTCCGGGAACTGTTCGCAATCCGCAAGGAACTTCTTCGAGCGATTACGCGATGGGAAGACAATATTTGAAGGATTTAGCCGACAGCACGGGCGGCAGAGTTTTCAACGCCGAAAATTCGGCGGGCAGTTTGACGCGCACATTCGAGAACATCGCCGAAGAATTGCGCCGTCAATATTCGATCGGCTACATTCCCGAAAATCCCGGACAAGCCGGACAGCGCAAGCAGATCAAAGTGCGTGTCAATCGCCCGAATCTGATCATCCGCGCGCGCGACAGCTACATCGTCGGCGAACAGAATAAACCGGCAACGCCGACACCCGCGAAATCGAAATAGTCGAGAGTCAAGAGTCTAAGAAACAGTCTTAAAATTCGACTTGATAAAACTCCCATCCTTTCAAAGGAGGGGAGCTTTTTTGAGTTTTAAAACAGCTTCTAAGGCTGGATTTTGATTTCGGACTCTCGACTCCTGACTCTCGACTCTTGACTCAAATGTATGCTTTAGCTTGACTTATCGGTGAAACTCACGTCATACTTTATCCCGATTATCAAAATCATTTTCGTATATTTTCGCTACTTTTGACAGAACCGTTTCTCCCTTTGTCGAAGGTTAAAGCTATTTTTCCAACAGTCTTTTTTTTATAATTTGCTTCGGAGGTAGTTTGGGCTTTTATGGCTTACGCAAGTCTTCCTGTTCGGCGTTCTTTCGGTGAAACAATGCGGCGCGGCGCGTGGTGGCTGTCGCCTTTACTGACGTTTCTCGCTTTGGGCGCGTTTGTCGTTTATTCGACGTGGGCGGCGTTTCAGGGCGAGCATTACGCCTTTGGAAATTATCTTTCGCCGTTTTATTCGCCCGAAATTTTCGGCTCGTCGCCGCACGCGCTGTTCGGCGCAAAACCGGCGTGGATTCCGAGTTGGCTTCCCTTTTCGCCCGCGCTTTTGATTTTGTGGGCGCCCGGCGGATTTCGTTTTACCTGCTATTACTATCGCGGCGCGTATTACAAAGCGTTTTGGGCTGATCCGATAAGCTGTGCGGTCGGCGAACCGCGCGGTCATAATTATCGCGGCGAGCGCAAATTCCCTTTGATTCTGCAAAATGTTCATCGTTATTTTCTTTATTTGGCATTAATTTTCTTAATCTTTTTGTCATACGACGCATATATGTCTTTTCGATTCTCGGACGCAAGCGGAAACACTTCTTTCGGCATCGGTTTAGGTTCGATTATCTTAACGGCAAACGTCTTTTTTCTTGCCGGTTATACGTTTAGCTGTCACAGTTTGCGCCATCTGATCGGCGGCAGATGCGACGAACTTTCAAACAAACCGCTTCAATGTGCGGCTTATAACGCTTGCAGTTCTTTAAATAAAAGACATATGCTTTTCGCGTGGTGCAGTCTGTTCGTCGTCGGTTTTTCCGACTTTTACGTGCGGATGCTTTCGATGGGCGTTTGGACGGACTTGAGAATTTTCTGATGACGGATTTTGCGGTTGAATATGCCACAAACACAAGCGGCTGGGAATATTGGCAGCCCGAATATTTTTATGGCGCGTTTTATATTTTTCCGCCTGATGAAATAAGCGAGCCAATCAATAAATTGCGAAAAAGGTTTGACCCAAAATCGGATAGTTACTGTCAGGCACATATCAGTTTGAGCGAACCTTTGCGACAGCCTTTAACAAATGAGATGCTTTCGGAAATTGAAGAAGCAATTCAACCAATCGAGCCGTTTGAAATAATTTACGGTCCGTTGATAACTTTTCCGCCGCATCCGGGCGTTTGTTATGCGGTTTCGCCGAAAGATATTTTTTTTGAACTGCGCGAAAATTTGCACAAATGCCGTTCATTTGCGGGCAGCGATTTAAGCCGAAAAAATATTGCTCCACATATTACAATCGCCGAATTTGGTTTAACTTTTGAAGAAAGTGAGGAATTGCGAAAAAAATTAGACGGCAATGTTCCTGAAGGAAATTTTATATGCGATTCGATTGTTTATGCCGTTCCAAACAATGATTTTTACTTTGAACCCAAGCTGAAAATGCACTTGGGAAAATTATGATCGCTTTTAAATTTTAGATTTTTATGTCTGAGTATCAAACTTTTGAACACGATGTTCTGGTCATCGGCGCGGGCGGCGCGGGATTGCGGGCGGCGATCGAGGCATCGGCGGCGGGCGTTTCGGTCGGGCTGGTCTGTAAATCTCTGCTTGGCAAAGCGCATACCGTAATGGCGGAAGGCGGAATGGCGGCGGCGATGGCGAACGTTGACGACCGCGACAATTGGAAAGTTCATTTTTCCGACACGATGCGCGGCGGGCAATACGTCAACAACTGGCGGATGGCTGAACTTCACGCCAAGGAAGCACCCGACCGCGTGCGCGAACTCGAAGCCTGGGGCGCGGTGTTCGACCGCACGAAGGACGGCAAAATTCTCCAAAGAAACTTCGGCGGGCATCGTTACCCGCGGCTCGCGCACGTCGGCGACCGGACGGGCTTGGAACTGATCCGCACTTTGCAGGATCACGGCATTCATCAGGGCATCGAAGTTTATATGGAAGTGACCGTCATCGCGCTTTTGAAAGACGGCGAACGCGTCGTCGGCGCGTTCGCCTACGAGCGCGAACACGGAAGATTTCGTATTTTCAAGGCAAAAGCCGTGATTTTAGCGACGGGCGGCATCGGGCGCGCTTACAAAATTACGAGCAACAGTTGGGAAGGCACGGGCGACGGTCATTCGCTCGCTTACGACGCGGGCGCGGAATTGATTGATATGGAATTCATCCAATTTCACCCGACCGGAATGGTTTATCCGCCGTCGGTGCGCGGAATTCTCGTCACTGAAGGCGTGCGCGGCGAGGGCGGAGTTTTGAAAAATTCGGAAGGCACGCGCTTTATGTTCGACGATATTCCCGACAATTACAAAGACCAGACCGCCGACACGCCCGAAGAAGGCTGGCGATACACGCAGGGCGATAAAAACGCCCGCCGCCCGCCCGAACTTTTGACCCGCGACCACGTTGCGCGGTGCATCAGACGCGAGGTAA
Organism: Pyrinomonadaceae bacterium; assembly: GCA_022843305.1. Classification (GTDB taxonomy): domain Bacteria; phylum Acidobacteriota; class Blastocatellia; order Pyrinomonadales; family Pyrinomonadaceae; genus JAFDVJ01. The sequence continues at coordinate 17,475 of JALHNX010000098.1, forward strand.
AGGCGGGACGCGGCAGCCCGCACGGCGGCGTTTATCTCGACATCGCGTGGATCAAGGAAAAACTGCCGAACGCGGCGGAACATATCAAAAAGAAACTGCCGAGTATGTATCACCAGTTCAAACAATTGGCGGATTTGGACATTACGACAACGCCGATGGAAGTCGGACCGACGACGCATTACATAATGGGCGGCATCCGCGTTGACGGCGATACGCAAGCCTCGACTTTGCCCGGACTTTTCGCCGCCGGAGAATGCGCCGCCGGAATCAACGGCGCGAACCGTCTGGGCGGAAATTCGCTGTCGGATCTGCTCGTTTTCGGCAAACGTGCGGGCGAATATGCCGCAAAATTCGCGCTCGAAAATAATTTCGGGACTTTCGACAATGCGCAGATCGAAGAAAGAGCGCGCTGGGCATTGGAAGCGTTCGACCGTGAATCGGGCGAAAATCCGTTTGCGATTCAGAACGATTTGCAGGAAATGATGCAGGATTTGGTCGGCATTGTGCGCGTGGAAGAAGAAATGCAGCAGGCACTCGAAGGGATTAAAGATTTACGCGAACGCCGCGAAAAAATCAGTCTGACAGGCAACATTGACTTTAATCCGTCGTGGCACACGGCGCTCGATCTGCACAATCTGCTGAACGTTTCTGAAGCGATCACGCTCGCGGCAATCGAACGCAAAGAATCGCGCGGCGGACAATTCCGCGACGATTTCCCGTCGAAAGTGGCGGAATTCGGCAAGGTAAATTTCATCATCAAAAAAGGCGCAGGCGGGCAGATGGAAATTCGCTCCGAGCGGATTCCCGAAATGCCCGAGGAATTGAAACAGATTATCGAAGAAATGGGGTGAACTTATTTAAAACAGTTTGTAAAACCGGTCACAAGGAGTAAAAAATGAAAGTAAACACCTTAGGTTCAGGTCACACTCTCACAAGCTTGGCACAGGGTTTTAAACCGTTCGATCCAAAAGATGGTTTTCACCAAAAATGCTTGGCATTGGTTTTCTCAGCGTTGATTTTGATGAAAACAAAATCGTGGAGCAATCCAAAGTGTAATGTGGCATTTCAAGATTTACCGCAAAAACGTAAATTCGACGATGTTTTTAGCGACGATTCCATCTGGATAAATCTTGTCGAACTAGATGCAGTTATGGGGCAGCAATTTGGAAATGATGTTGCGGTTTCAAAACAGGCTTTTTCCGATGCGCTCAAACGAAATGACGGCGTTGATTTTATCGCTTCGATTTTGGTGCATGAACTAGCTCATGTTAATGGCGCTACAATGAATGATAACAAGGCGGAGTCAATACTGCCGCCCTGTGGTTTTGCCGCTTATTATAATCCACATTCGCATGACAAGCCCCATTAGGAAAATTTAGAACATACATTCAGTCAACGCGGAAAGTAGAAAAGCAATTGATAAAACGCGGAGAAAATTATGGCAAAAGCAACATTCAAAATCTGGCGCGGCAACAGCGAAGGCGGCGAATTTAAGTCTTACGACACGGAAATTTCCGAAGGGATGGTTGTCTTGGACGCGGTTTTGCAAATTCAGGGCGAACAGGCGGGCGATTTAGCTTGCCGCTGGAATTGCAAAGCGGGAAAATGCGGTTCGTGTTCGGCGGAGATCAACGGCAATCCGAAATTGATGTGTATGACGCGGATGAATACTCTTCCCGTTGACGAGCCGATCACGGTCGAACCGATGAAGGCTTTCCCGCTCAAGAAAGATTTGGTGACAGATGTTTCGTGGAATTACGAGGTCAAAAAACGGATCAAGAAATTCAAACCGCGCACGCCGGACGCGCCGGACGGAACGTGGCGCATGCAGCAAACAGACATTGACCGCGTGCAGGAATTTCGCAAATGCATCGAATGTTTTCTATGTCAGGACGTTTGCCACGTTCTGCGCGACCATCATAAACACGAGGAATTTATCGGACCAAGATTTCTTGTTTATGCGGCGGCACTTGAGATGCATCCGCTGGACACCGAAAATCGTCTGAAGGATTTGAAGGACGACGGCAACATCGGCTATTGTAACATCACAAAATGCTGCACAAAAGTTTGTCCCGAAAACATAACGATAACCGACAACGCAATTATTCCGCTCAAAGAGCGCGTTGTTGACGAATTTTACGACCCGATTACAAAATTTTTGAAACTGTTTCGGAAAAAATGATCGAGAAGACAGAAGTAGGAAGACAGAATACAGAATATAAGACAAATTCTACTGACTTCCGTCTTCTGTCTTCCGTCTTCTAATTATATGATTGAATTAAAGAAGTTAGGAAAAGAAGCGATTCCCGCGGCGATTGAAAAAGCCAAACAATATCGTTTGCTCAACGAACCCGGCGCGGCGCAAAGCATCTGTCTCGATATTCTGGAAGTCGAACCCGAAAATCAGGAGGCACTGGTCATCATCATTCTGGCAATGACCGACCGTTTAACGCGCGATTATTCGGTCGGCGACGGACAAATAACAACCTATCTGGCAAAACTTTCGGATGAATTTCAAAAGGCATATTACACCGGAATCGTCTATGAACGCCGCGCCAAAGCCCTTTTGGGGAAAAATTCCGTCGGCAGCGAAGCGACCGTTTACGAGCTTTTCAGTCAGGCGATGGATTGCTTTGAGCGGGCGGAAGGTTTAAGCTCCGACCAAAACGATAACGCGCTTTTGCGCTGGAACGCCTGCGCCCGCATCATCAATTCCAACCGCCTCGCGCCGACGGAAAGAACCCACGATTTCGATTTTCTGGAGTAAAGCGGCGAATGTCCAAAAGCCGCTTTTCCTTTCAATTTCTCGAAAAGCTCAGTAGCTGCATTAAAAGCCAGCCGTTCGGGTCAATTTCGTAACCAACGTCTTGCGGCAGCGGAACGCTTCCCGTGTTGTTCGGCATCTCGACGCGCCGCGTTTCGCCAGCGATCTTTACTTCGACCGGCATCGGAAACGGCATATTATTCGGCGTTTCCCAGCGCAAAAC
>JALHNX010000099.1 GCA_022843305.1 Pyrinomonadaceae bacterium
TCTTCCTGTTTAGTTTCGATGTCAACCGAATGCAAGGCTTTGCGAAGCGTCGAGATCGGCTTCAGATAGCCGCGCACACGCAATTCTTCGCCGTTCGTGATGCCGCCTTCGAGTCCGCCGGCGCGGTTTGTTTTTCGCCTAAAATTATTCTCGTCAAAATAAATTTCGTCGTGAACTTCCGAACCGAATCGTCCGGCGTTCGCCACGCCTTCGCCGAGTTCGACCGCTTTAACGGCTTGGATCGACATAAAAGCCTGTGCGATTCGCCCGTCGAGCTTTTCCGCCCAGGAAGTGTGCGAACCAAGTCCGACAACCACATTTTTGGCAACGACCTCAAAAATCCCGCCGAGCGTATCGCCGTTTTCTTTGGCTTCGTCAATATGTGCGACCATCGCATCTTCAACTTCTTTATCGGCGCAGTTTAACGGCGCGTCTTTTTCGATTTTGCAGATTTCTTTCCAAGATTTCTGCAAAGGAATTTCGGGAACATTGCCGAGTTTTATAACATGGCTTTTGATTTCAGTTCCGAAATTTTCCAGAAACTGTTTTGCCAACGCGCCGCAGGCAACCCGCGCCGCCGTTTCGCGCGCCGAAGCGCGTTCGAGAATGTCGCGCAAATCGCGCGCACCGAATTTCTGTCCGCCCGCCAGATCGGCGTGTCCGGGTCGCGGACGCGAAACGACGCGCGGATTTTTCGGCTGTGTTTCGATTTTTTCCGACGACATTATTTCCGTCCAATGGACAAAATCGCGGTTTTCAATCACCAGAGTAATCGGCGAACCGAGCGTTTTGCCGTGCCGGATGCCTGATAAAAACTCGACTTGATCGGTTTCGATCTTCATCCGACCGCCGCGCCCGTAGCCTTGCTGTCGTCGCCAAAGTTCATGATTGATTTTTTCGACATCAATGTCCATTCCGGCTGGCAAACCTTCGACAATGGCGACAAGCGCTTTGCCGTGCGACTCGCCGGCGGTTGTAAATTTAAAGTTCATTTCTCAGTTGTTTTCTTTGCAAAATCGGGCGGATGATAATCAGCAAAACGCTCAGCAAAATCAAAAGTCCGCCAAAAAGCGTTTGAAGATAAAGTTTTTCGCCGAAAAACGAGCCAACAAAAACTGCCACAAGCGGCGTTACAAACGCAATCATCATCGCCTTGCTCACGTCAATTTTAGACAAAAGCCAGTAATAAAGCCAAAACGCGACGATCGAACCGACGACCGCCAAAAAAAGGACGCAGATCACGGCTTGCCACGTCCATCGAAAATTAAACGGGTTTCCTTCGGTCGCCAAACCGACCAGCCAGAGCGGAATTTGCCCAACCAGCATCTGCCAGAAAACAAGGCTTGCCGGATGCTGCGACTGTCCTTTCGCCTTCGTCAAAACGCTTGCATAAGCCGCGCCGAACGCGCCGACGACGACCGCCAGACTGCCGAGAAAAGCCATCTGACCGTGCAAAACCAATTGTTCGCGGAAAATTACCGCTACGCCCGCAAGCCCGAGAAGTATCGAAAGAATTTTCAAACCCGTGATCTGTTCGCCGACATAAATTCGTGCCAAAACCAATCCGAATGCCGGAATCGTCGCCTGCAAAACCGCCGCGAGTCCTGAAGTTATATGTTGTTCGCCCCAGAAAAGCAGACCGTAATTAAAGCAAAACTGCAAAATTCCTGTGATTAAAATAATTGTCCAAATCTTTTTTCCTTGCGGTAGTTCGATTTTTTGAAGAAAGAGAATCGGCAACAGAATCAGACAGGCAACCGTAAAGCGCAGTGCCGCGAAACTTATCGGCGGCAAATCATTCAAACCGAGCTTGATAAAAATCCAGGTAGTTCCCCAAACAAAGCAGAGCAAAAGCCAGACGAGAATCGGTTTCATAATTGATTTGGTCTTTGGTCTTTAGTCTCCGACTTTGAAAATAATTAAAATCGAAGACCGAAATCCAAAGACCAAAGACCAAATCATCTAATTTTTCTCGTAAAAACTCAAATTCGTTTCACCCTGTTTGAGAATCCGCCAGCGGCGAAGCTCGCCGACCGCATCGGGCAGGACATTTTTGGCGTGATGCTCGGCGATAAAAACCCCTTCATCAGCGAGTATTTTTATATTATCATCGGCAAATAAATAAAGCACTTTTGAATAATCTTCCTGATACGGCGGGTCGAAAAATACAATATCCCAAACTTCCGAATTTTCATCCCGACGGCGCAAAAATTCGTCTGCTGCGCTTTGAAAAACTTCAGTGCGTTCTTCGGAAATTTCCAAAAGGTCGAGGTTTTCTTCGATTAAACCGCAAGCGCGGCGCGATTTGTCAACAAACGTGGCAAATTTTGCACCGCGCGAAATCGCTTCGATGCCGATTGCGCCCGTTCCGGCGCATAGATCGAGAAACCGCGTTCCGGTATCTATTTTTGTTTGCAGAACATTAAAGAGAGTTTCGCGCAGACGGTCGGAAGTCGGGCGCGTTTTACTGCCGGACGGACTTTTGAGAACTCGCCCGCGATACGTGCCGGAGATGATTCGCATAAGAAGAGTAGAGAGTAGAGAGTAGAGGTAGAGAGTAAAAAAATCTCTCCACTCTCTACTCTCTACTCTCCACAAATTTTATTTTCGTTCGTAAAAACTCAAAGTCGTTTCGCCCTGAACGACGACGCGGAAACGTTTCAGAACACCGATCTTTTCGGGAAAAAACATTTCCGAGTGATGTTCGATAACCAGAATGCCACCGGGTGTAACGGTCGCGCCGCGGCTGAAATATTTCAAGGCTTCGTCGTAATTTTCGTTATACGGCGGATCGAAATAAACAACATCCCAGAACCGGCGGCGTTTCCACATTTTTTTCAGATACGGGGCAACTTCCATTTCACAGATTTCCCCGTGTCCTTCCTTGATTCCGCAGGTTTCGAGATTTTTCTTGATATAACTGCACATTCTTGCCGAACGTTCGACAAAGGTCGAAATGATCGCGCCGCGCGAAATCGCTTCGATGCCGACTGTTCCGCAGCCCGCGCATAAGTCCAAAAACCTTTTGGCTCGGATGCGGCGGTAAAGAATCTTAAAAGCAACTTCACGAATCCGGCGCGCTGTCGGGCGCACTTTCAGCGATGTCGTGCTTTGCAAATATTTTCCTTTATGTTTTCCGTCCGTTACCTGCATATCAGAAACAATCCGAATATTGTTTTCTTTTTTCCAGGGCTGAATCTTTTTACCTTTCGGGTTAAAGTTTCTTTTTGATTGGAATTTATCATTTTTGGAAAAGAATTTACCACCGCCGGGTTTGGCGAATTTTCCTTCGCCGCGTGGCTGAAAGCCGTCCGGTTTTTGAAATTTCCCTTCGCCGCGCGGTTGAAATTTTCGATCCTGATTTTGGTATTTTCCGTATCCGAATGATTTTTCGCCTTCCTTACGAAAATTTTTGTTACGGTTGAATGTCGCTGGAGCGTTTGTCGGTTGTCGTCGGTTTTCCATTTTTTTGCGTTTCCTTCAATTTAGAATGAGTTAAATGACCCGTTTTTTTGAGTCAAAACTGCCCCCTTGAATGTTTGCAGATTTTAATTACAAATATGCAAAGTCATACTTTCATAACTTTGAAAGCAAATCCGTTCGTCTAATTTTAATTATCTCAATGAAAAATTCGTTTTTAACAAAAAATCTTATGTGCCAGAAGTCTTATGTAAGACTATAACCTCTTTTAACCCAAAAATTCAATATTTAAATCAATTTATTTTAACCTTTTGTCTTAAAACAGTTCACTTTTATCCGATTCCCGCCAAACGAAACCTCGAATCTGCTTTTGCGGTTTCAATAAGTCCCGATGTTTCCTGTGTCAGACGCTTCTTCGTCAGGTAAAATTCGGCTTCTTTTCGCGCCGTTTCGAGAATTTCCAGATCGCGGATTATATTACCGATCCTGAATGTCTGCACGCCTGACTGCCGCGTGCCGAGAATTTCGCCCTGACCGCGAATTTCCAAATCTTTTTCGGCAATTCGGAAACCGTCGGTCGTTTCTTCCATAATTCCGAGCCGTTCACGCGCAACCGCTGTTTTTTTATCGCCGGTCAGCAGAACGCAGAAACTTTGCTCGGCACCGCGTCCGACGCGTCCGCGAAGCTGATGAAGCTGTGATAAACCGAAACGTTCGGCGTGTTCGATAATCATCAAACTCGCGTTCGGCACGTCAACTCCGACCTCGATCACCGTTGTCGAAACCATAATGTTTAATCGTCCGGCGATAAATTCCTGCATGATGGCTTCCTTTTCCGACGGTTTCATTTTTCCGTGCAAAAGTCCGACCTTAAAGTTCGGAAAAACCTTATCGCGCAACTCTTCAAACATCTTAGTCGCGGCTTTTAAATCCATTTTTTCTGATTCTTCAATTAAAGGATACACCACATAAACCTGTCTGCCAAGATTTATTTCGCGCTCGATGCCTTTGTAAACGCCGTCGCGCTTATCTTCGCCGACGACGACGGTTTTAATCGGCGTTCGTCCGGGCGGAAGTTCGTCAATTACCGACACGTCCAGATCGCCGTAAACGGTCATTGCCAAGCTGCGCGGAATCGGTGTTGCGGTCATCACCAGAATGTCGGGATTATAGCCGCGAGCGCGAAGTTCGGCGCGTTGGAGAACGCCGAAACGATGCTGTTCGTCAACGACCGCCAAACCCAGTTTTTCAAATTCCACCGCGTCCTGAATAATCGCGTGCGTGCCGATAACCGCGTGGATTTCGCCATCGGCGATCATTCGCTGGACTTTGCGTTTTTCCGCCGCCCTGAGGCTTCCCGTCAGCAGATCAACTTTATACGCCGTTTGGTCAAACAATTTTTTCGCGTTGCGGGCGTGCTGTTCGGCGAGAATTTCGGTCGGAGCCATCAGCGCGGTTTGATAACCGTTTTCCATCGCCGCGAACATCGCCAGAAAGGCGACGATCGTTTTTCCGCTGCCGACATCGCCCTGCACGAGCCGGTTCATCGGAGCGTTTGACTGCATATCGTCGAAAATCCGGTCAATCACGCGCTTTTGTGCGCCGGTTAAAGTAAACGGCAAAAGCGATTCAATGCGTTCAAACGTCGTCGGCGAAATTTCGATCACCGTTCCCTTCGGCTCTTTCGTGCGTTCGCCGCGCTTTAACTGCAAAGCAAACGAAACCCAGAAAAATTCCTCAAAAATCAAACGCAGATGCGCTCTGCTTCGCGCCCTCGCGTATTCGCTGATTAAAGCGGTTTCGGGCGGAAAATGAATTTCTTTAATCGCTTCGTAACGCGAAATGAGGTTTTGCCGCTCGATTAAATCTTTCGGCAAATTATCTTTGACCGTTGTTTTGTCGAGATTTTCGAGAACCGCGAAGACAATTTCTCTTAAACGCTTTGTTTGAAACTGTCCGAGTTTTCGATAAACCGGCACGTGCCGACCGCTGTGAATCATCGCAAACTCGGGGTTTTCCGTGTCTTCTAATAATTCGTCTTCGCCGAATTGGTTTTCGGACTTTGGTATTTGGTCTTTGTTTTCCTCGTCAGGAAGATTTTTCAATAAACCGAACGCGTCAATATCTTCCAAATTCCGCAAAATTTCGAGTTCGTCCGGCTTGTTTAATCTTAAAGAAAACGTATTGCGCCGTCCGTCCCATTCCCATTTGCCGTAGGCGACAAAGCGTGTGCCGCGCGAAAAGCGCGATTGATAATAATTGATGACGCGGTGCGCCTGTTTACCGGAAACGAACCACCAGACGACGACCGGTTTGCGCGTTCGTTCGGCATCGCCCGCCGTGATTTCAAAAATATAAAGCGGCGGTGCTTTCGGACCGCGATTTTTGCCGACCTTGAAACCGCCCGAAACCCGCACATAAAGCTCGACCGAGGCTTCGGTGTCGGTGATTAACTGATCTATCTGGATAAAATTCGAGCGGTCTTCGTAACGCATCGGGAAATAATTCAATAAATCCTCGACCGTCGTTTCCGTTAAATCGTTTTTATACGCAAAATTGCCGACCGCCATCGCCAATCTACGCGACATTGCGCTCGATAAATTGGCAATATCAAATTTATGAAGTTCGATCAAAGGCGTTGCCGGAGAAATTTTCATTTGTTTGAGATTTTAACACAAAATTTTTCATTCAAACTTAAACAAAATCTCGTTTTCAAAATTTATTTTGACAGGTTTTAAGCCCGATCTAAGATTTTCATTATTTTTCTATCCGGTTGAAATTTTATTCATAAAAACGGGAAATTTCGCTGTCATTAAAATCGAACTGCCCAAACGATTAACGCTGCGGATAAGACGGGCGACGAACATTCCGAAAAAGCCCTGGCAAAACGGTTTGATATTTCATTAACGTTTTAGCTGAAAAAGTAAGTAGTTAGACAGATTTATCATAATCTAAAAAACATCAGTAGAGCGAGCGGTAGCGAGTCTGACTCACTACCGATTGTCTCTCAGCGAAGCCGACTCGCTACCGCTCGCTCTACTGATTACCGACAGATTGAGATTCGTTTATTTCTGTCCGACTGCTTATTTGCCACAAAAAAGTCTTTCAATAAAAATCTTTCTCAGCTAAAATCAAACTGTTTTTGTCAATAAAACGTTCAGGCATTCAAAATTTAATTGACTTCCGGTAAAAATATGGAAGAAACCGACGATAAAATTGTCCAATTGCTGGCGAGATTGGAAAATCTTGTAAAAACGCAGGTAAGTTTTCAGCAGGAAATAAGCCAAATCCGTTATGAGTTAAATGTTCTGCGCGAAACCCGGCAAAAGCAAAACGCGCCGGAACAGCCTAAAAAACCGCCCGTTCGGGAATACGTTCCGCCGCCGCGGACAATTCCGTCTCCGCCAAATCAGCTGACAAATGAACAAACAAAACCGCCGATTGAACCTCCAAGATTCGGTTATCCGAGAGAAACAAAATCCCGATTTGAACCAAACGCAAGCACTTTCCAACAACCGGAAAAATCCGAGATCGAAAAGTTTATCGGCGAAAATCTGATAAGTAAAATCGGCATCGTGATCCTGGTGATCGGCGTTGCCATCGGCGCAAAATACGCGATTGACAATAATCTAATCAGCCCGCTGATGAGAATAATCATCGGCTATATTTTCGGGTTCGGGCTTTTGGGATTAGCGGTTAAATTAAAAGCCGAATATCTGAATTTCAGCGCGGTTTTACTAAGCGGCGCGGTGGCGATAATGTATTTCATAACATATTTCGCCTACAGCCTTTACGGACTTTTTTCGCAGTCAACAGCTTTTGTTCTGATGACGATTTTGACGGTTTTCACGGTTGTTTCGGCGATAAATTACAGCCGTCAGATCATCGCGCACCTCGGACTTGTCGGCGCGTATGCGATACCGTTTTTGCTGAGTGATAATTCGGGGAATTATGCGTTTTTATTTGCGTATATTGCAATTATCAATACCGGAATTCTCGCAATTTCGCTCAGAAAATATTGGAAACCGCTTTTTTACACTTCGTTTTTCTTTACCTGGGTGATCTATTACGGCTGGTATCTGACGACTTACAAAGCGGACGAACATTTCAGCCTCGCGCTTTTGTTTTTGACCGTCTTTTTTCTGATTTTTTACCTGACGTTTATCGGTTACAAAGCGATTTCCGACGAAAACCTCGCGCTCGAAAACGTTACTTTGATCTTGTCGAATTCGTTTATTTTTTACGGCATCGGTTATGCGATTCTCGATAACCGCGCGGGTTATGAAAATTATCTCGGATTATTCACGGTCGGAAATGCCGCGATTCATTTTGCTTTTGCCGCCACGCTCAGCCGTTTGAAACTTTTCCCGACGGATCTGGTTTATCTGCTGACCGCGCTGATTATCACCTTTGCAACGATTTCGATTCCCGTTCAGCTTGACGGAAATTTCGTCACGCTGATCTGGACGTTGGAAGCCGCGATTCTGTTTTGGATCGGGCGCACGAAACAAATCGCGCTTTTCCAGTATTTTTCTTTTCCGTTGATGTTTCTGGCTTCGATCAGCCTGCTGCAAGATTGGGTGATGCTTGAACAATCGCGCGATTTTGACCAAATCGCTTCAAATCAATTTCGGCTGTTTAACGGCAATTTTGTCACTTCGCTTTTGTTTGCCGCCGCTTTCGGATTTATTTTTTATGTCAATAAAGACGAACAGTTTGAAACCGCCCTCGACGAGAATTTAAGAAAACCTTTCGGTTATCTGATCGCCGGGATCGGATTGGCGGTTTTTTACAATTGCTTCCGCATTGAAATCGCCAATTATTTTCATTATCTGGCGTTTAAAACCGCGATTCCGCAGACGGTTTCACGGAATGTCGTGAATCACACAAACTCCGATCTCGGACTTTTCAGCGTTGTCTGGCAGTTAAATTACACGATGCTTTTTCTTTCGATTTTGTCATTTATCAATATCAAATGGCTTAAGAGCGTCGTTTTAGCTTACGCAAATTTAATCCTTAATACCTTTATTTTGTTTATATTTGTAACTGCCGGATTGTATTTTCTTTCCGAACTGCGCGAGAGCTTTTTGGTCGCAATCGAAACACAGTATTTTGCCCGCAATTCCTATAATATTTTTATCAGATATATTTCCTACGCCTTCTGCGCCGCTCTGCTTTTTGCCTGTTACCGCTACATCAAACAGAAATTTCTGCTTGAAACCGTTTCGCCGAATTCATTGAGTCAGGCTTTCGATTTCGTCCTGTATTTTTCGTTGCTGGTTATTTCGAGCAGCGAGCTGATAAATCTGATGGATATTTTCGGTTATCAGAATTCTTACAAATTGGGTTTGAGTATTTTGTGGGGAATTTACGCGCTCGGCTTGATTATCATCGGAATTTATCAGCACAAAAAACATTTGCGAATCGGCGCGATCGCGGTTTTCGGTTTAACGCTCGCAAAACTTTTCTTTTACGACATTGCGAGCCTCGATACAATTTCCAAAACCGTCGTTTTCGTTTCGCTCGGAATTTTGATGCTGATCGTTTCGTTTCTTTACAACAAATATAAATCGCTTATTTTTGAAACTAAAGAAAGTTAAAAATTTATTTACAGGAAATTACCCGGGCAAAAGATTTGCGGCAAATGTGCCTATTTTTTCGACGAATTCATCCGAATTTTCGTTCATAATGAGCGAAAGCCGCGCGATTTCGGCGACGATTGCCGAACCGACAACCGCCGCGTCGGCGTATTTCCACGTTTCCGCGACCTGTTCGGAGCTTGAAATCCCGAAACCGACGGCAACCGGCAAATCTGTGAATTTTCTTAATCTTTCAACCAGATTTTCAGCGTCATTGCTTAAAGAAGTTTGTGCGCCCGTCACGCCTGTGCGGGAAACCGCGTAAACAAAACCGCTCGCTTTTTCGCAAATTTTCCGCAAACGCTCGTCGCTCGAAGTCGGCGCGGCAAGCATTATCAAAGCCAAATCCTTTGCCGCCAAAATCGAATGAAAGCCTTCGGCTTCTTCGGGAACCAAATCCGTCACGAGAATTCCGTCAATTCCCGATTCAGCGGCTTTTTCGGCAAATTTTTCCAAACCGAATTGCAAAATCGGGTTAAAATAGCTGAATAAAATGATCGGAACTTCGCAGTTTTTGCTCCGCGCATCGGCAACAACATTTAAAATCGCTTCAACCGAAACCGGGTTTTTCAAGGCGCGTTCCGAAGCCGCCTGTATCGTTACGCCGTCTGCAACCGGATCGCTGAATGGCACGCCTAATTCAATGAGGCTTGCACCATTTCGTGCAAGTTCAAGAATCAACTGCCCCGTAACGTGTAAATGCGGGTCTCCCGCAACAATGAAGGGAATAAAACCGCCGCGATTTGCGGCATTAAGCTCTCTGAATTTCTCTGTAATTCTATTAGTCATAAGCAAGTTTACGGATTAAGAAGCTATATTTAAGCACGACCCGGAATTAAATTCCACAAACGGATTTTTCATACTTGTTCGGTTGCAAAGCGTTTCCGATGAACAGAAACACAACAATTTTGCATCAAAGACATACATAATTTATAGGTTTTTCAACGAATTCCTTCTGGCATCGCATTTGCAAAACCATAGTTTCATAATTTAGAAAATGCAAAACTTATATTTTGCAATTAAAAATTAATAAAGGGGAGATTGTAAAAATGAAGAAAATGATTTGGGCATTTGTTATCGCCACATTGATGATCGGATTTGTGCCGGCGGTATTTACGACGGAAGCTTCAGCCCAGCGAAGTTATTATGTGAGAAAGGTCAGAGACCGCAACGGTCGTGTGCGCTACGTGCGTGTTGCCAAACCGAGCTATTACCGACGGCACCGCAACCGCATTAATCTGGCGGTCGGCACGGGCGGCGGCGCATTGATCGGCGGTTTGTTAGGCGGCAGAAAAGGTGCATTAATCGGTGCCGGTGTCGGCGCGGGAAGCTCGGCACTTTACACCTATAAACTGAACAAAAAGAAAAGAAAATACCGAAAAGTTCGCAGATACTAATCGAATTTGATTTTTCCCAAAATAAAAGGCGTGAAAGGTTTATTTCTTTCGCGCCTTTTGCTTTTTAAAGTTTCAGTAAATCCAAATTTGTAAAAAAAACTTTTAGACACGCTAAAATTTTGACGACTTAACAATTAAAGATTTCAAAGTAATTTTCTTTAGATTCTATATTTATGCAACAACGCCATTAATAATTGATAAATCCGGTTTCCGTTCCCGGTCTTTCGGTGTTTTCAAACAGCTTCTTAATAAGAAACGTTCGCGGCAAACAAAATTTTGTCATCCAAAAAGCTGTCTATAAGACGAAACAATTCCGGTATTAAGGTTAAAGGGCAAACTTTCACAAAAAATAAAATCGTCAACTCATTTACCGAATAAACTTCTTATTTTGAAGTCAATCGTCTTTTTATTTTATTTTTTTCATATTTTTACCATAATTCGCCGGAAAATCAAATTTTGGGCTTTTCTGCCAACTGTCGCCTGTTTCTGCAATTGTTTGGCGACTTTTTGCACTTCGTCCAGCACACGCAGGAGATTTCCGCTCCAGAGCTTGGTGATCTGTTTTTTGGTGTAACCGCGCCGCACGAGTTCGAGCGTTACGTTAAAGGTTTCCGAAGCGTCGTCCCAGCCTTCGACACCGCCGCCGCCGTCAAAATCCGAACTGATGCCGACGTGATCAATCCCGATTTTTTTCACCAGATAATCAATGTGGTCAACAAAATCTTTGACGTTGACATCGGGCGCGGTCGTTTTCAAACGCTCGTTGATGATCGGTCGCATCTTCACACGAAAAGCCGTGAGTTTTGCTCCGTATTCCGCTCTTTCGGTTTCGGGTAATTTCAAAACTTCGGCGCGTTCGAGAATTTTGAAGTTTTCCTTTTCGGCAAATTCACGCAGGATTTCCGCCGACAATTTCGAACGCAGCGCACTTTTTTCGATATTGACGTAACCGCGAAAGGCGACCGTCTGGACGACTCCGCCGTTCTTTTTGATGAGTTCGAGTTCCTCGTCATCCAGATTGCGGCTGTGATTGGCAAGCGCGCGCGCCGACGAATGCGAAGCGATGACCGGCGCTTTCGTCAATTGCAGCGTCTGGATATTCGCCTGTTTCGACGGGTGCGAAAGGTCAATCATAATGCCCCATTTATTCATTTCGGCGACCGCCTGTTTGCCGAGTTCGCTCAAACCATTATGCAGCCATTTGCCGTCGCGTTCGCCGGTGTTCGAATCCGCCAACTGGCTGTGACCGTTATGCGCGAGCGACATATAACGCGCCCCGCGTTCGGCAAAATACTTGACACGGCTGATGTCCGTGCCAATCGGATAACCGTTTTCAACGCCGATCATCGCCACGAGCTTTCCCGCTTTGCTGATTCGCCGCACGTCTTTCGAGGTCAGCGCGAGTTCGATCTGTTCGGGCGCGAACTTTTTGGTCAAACGTTCGATCGCGTCGAATTTATCAATCGCGTTCGCGTAGGCTTTTTTGTAGCCTTCCTCGTTTAATTCGCCCTGCGCCGTATAGACGATGAACCACGAAACGTCCAAACCGCCCCGCTTCATCTTCGGCAGCGTCACCTGCGCCGGCAAATCCTGCGTGTAGTTTCTGGTTTCGGTAAAGTTCGCCGTGTTGATGTCAACGTGCGTATCGAGCGTGATGACTTCCGCGTGAATCCTTTTCGCCTTTGCGATCAACGCCGCTTCGTCCAAAGGCTTTTGAGCGTTTATCTCAAACCCCGTAAATGTGAGTAAAACAGCTGCTGCGATGAGCGCAGATAAAAATCGTTTCATAAATTTCTCCAGATTGTTTTGAATGTAGGTAAGATTAGTTTACTTGTTTATAACTCAGACAAGCAAGATTGATTAAAATTTGCGAAACAATACTGCCAAAACTTCCGCCGAACGCGCCGAATTGATTTGTCAGAACCACCTGCGGTCGCGGATGGTTCAACCCGAACATCTCAAACGCTTGAGTTTAAAAGGTCGCTACCGCTTGCTGTTCTGACTTTGCTGAATACCGAGAACGTAGATCAACCTGTCAGAAATACCAGCTCGCAACGTGAGTATCTATTACAAAATTTGCCATAAACTATTTTTCGTTTTCGGTGTCTTTCGTATAACCGCGCCACATTTCGTTACGCGCTTCACGAATATCTTTTTCGGTGATATTTACACCCATATCAGCCCAAATTCCCTTCAGCGAAACACGCGGTTTTTTCACAGTTTCCTTGCTTTCCAGAAACTCGACAAAATCTAAAACTTCCTGCTTGCGTTCCTTTGATAAAATCTTACATTTTTTCAACAAAACTTCTTCCGATGTCATAATCTTCACTTCGCACCAAACATTTTAACATAACATTTACCACATAAACTTCCGTCAGCTTTTGCTTATTTGCTGGCAGCCGATTTATAATAAAAACTAATTTATAACTGAGTATTTTTAAGATTCCGCCGGCTTTTAGAGTGGTTCTCCTAGGCGTAAAATATAAGTGTAATCGAGTTTTTCATATTTTAAGGAGGTAAACATTATGGCACTCGTTTCAAACACTACAGAACGGTTTCTCGAACAATATAACAAACAGAAACTTGATTCTGAAAAGAAATACAACAACTATCTGGCAAAACTGAAGGCAAAGAAATCGCCGAAGGCAAAAACTATCGCCGGTGCGCTCGGATTGTTAAGTCGTTCGCGTCAACCCGAAGCAAAAAAATTGTTTCAAGGACTGATTAAACGCCGTTGTGTAATTTTATTCGACGATTTAGGCTCGAATCGCGGCTGGCATTTTCGTCCCGGGGTTCCTGATAAACGCGGGGTCGAGAAAGATGCGGTTATTATCATTGATTCCAAATATGTTAATAGTGCAATCTGCACCGCCGGTATTTTGGCTCATGAATTTAAACACATCCGGGACCGTGAAAAAAAAGTCCCGGGCAGTTTTGCCACCCCCGACGCGGAAGAACTGCAGGATCGGGCGGATACTTACGCCGGAATGATTTTAGACAAATTGGGGGCAAAACCCGGTTTACCCGGAACTTTAAGTCATGAGAAAATTGCCGAACTAAAAAAGAAATGGGGTCCGAAGTGGTCTTTATGGTATGACGATATGAACCATAAAATGAATCTTTATCGTCGAAACAATAAGAAGACTCCCGCTAAACCCCGTCAGCCCGCTAAACCCGTGGTGGAAGCAACTCACTGCAACGGACACAACCATCCGGCAAACTGCACCTGCGGATGGGGCGGTCCGCGTTAGAATTATGAGGCGGTGAAAAAACGGCGGACAAAAAGAAATTCGGAGTTAAAACTTCGATATTCGGAAGCGCAAGCCATTCGTCAACAATTTCAATCGCTTCCGGCAAAGTAAAAGGTTGCGGAAACGCGCGCGAATTGGTCGAAATTCGGAGGGTGTAGAGGGTGTAAGAAATTTTGTGTTTTTCCGTTTTGTCCACCAAATTCAATTTCCACTAAATTCTTGATAATAGGGGATTTGGGCGGACAAGGTAAAAATCAAAAAATTGAGTTTACACAGAAAATCTGACACGCTCGAAATTCGCAAAAAAGCCGTCATCACCTGCCAACTCAAACCGAAAATTGCAGGCTGAGAAAATTGTTCTTCAAACCATTCTTTCGCCTCAGAATGTTTCGGCGCGTCTTCGTTATAATCATATAAAACGATATTCGCATCCGGCGAATCATTTCTCTACGCCCTCGATTTCTTCTAGCAGTGCGCTCGTTTTGTCGTAATTCAAATCTCGTCTGATGCCCAAATGCTTGCTGCGGACGCGAAAGTTTTTCGGTTTCCCCCCGACATTCTTAATCGTTACCGTAATTTCAACAGAAGTATTCGCCTTCAATTCAACCACGCCCACCGGACGAAAAACCGCCCCGTCAAAAACCGCTTCGATTGTTTCAGTCATCACATTTCACCTCGCGCCAATCAATTTAACATAACCTACCGCATAAACTTCCGCCGAATCGCTAACTTCTGCGTAGAATCCCGAAAGAAGTTGTCGGCGAATTAATCATTAGTGTTGTTTATTTTTTGGTTGGTGTTTTGATTGCTGTTATTAAAATTTGAATTCTTTGTATTTGAGTTAGCATTTGATAAAACAGAATTATTAGAATTCACGATATTTGTATTTATTGGACTTTGACTATTGTTAATTACTGTTACCAAAGGCGTAGAAGCCTTTTCAACTGGCGGCTTTCTTAAACACCAAGCAACTAAATATCCCACAAATAGTCCTAAAAGCAAGACCGCAATTCCACCATAAAATATTTTCATTCTCTTACTGCTACTAAATGTTCGGTTTCTCAATATTACTTTACTTCTTGCGCTAATTGATTTCGTTAGACCTAATGCTGAAATATGATATGACCACTTATTTTCTATTTCTGTCCCATGTTCAACAGAACCTCTTAATAATTGGTGATACCAACCGTAATCCATTAAGAAAAACATTACCCATAAAACTAACCCGACTAAGACTAAAACCCATGATAAATAGGATGTATCATACTCTTTATAAGCAACTGCGGAAGCTGAAATTATTATTCCTAAAATCGTGAAAGCATAATTCCTAATTCTTAATTCCAAATCATTAAAGTGTTGTTGAACGTCAATTGTTTTTTTCCAGATATCAACAGTTAATGCGGCTTCTTTTTCTTTACTGTGTTTTAAATTAGGCTCAAACTTAACAAATTCAAATAAATTAAGAAGTTCAGAAAATGTATTTGTGATTTCAATTGTTGGAACTATATCTTTTTTTTGTATTTCTTTAACTTGTTCTGCAATGTCTTTTTCGTGATTTACCTTTTCTGTTTTCCAATGAGTAACTTTTCTTAATAATTCATATTTCTCGGTTGTTTTATCAAACTCTCCATATTTGGCAAAAACATCGGTTACAGGAACAGCTTGAGCCATCGAAATATCATTGAGAAGGCTATCACCTAAATAAACCACTTCATGTGATGAAACACCTATATCATCAATAATACTTATTAGGACTTCAGGGTTTGGCTTTGAAGCATCCTTCGGCGTATCTCGATGAATTGTTTCCTTCAAAATATTATTTTCCGATGGGAAAAAATGATTTGTTTCTGAATGTTCTTTATCATCAAACTCATGATTTGGTGCTGAGTATAAAAAATCAAATATTCCGTCTAAACCCAGTTCTTTAAATCTAAAAGCTGAGTAAAGTGTCTGAGAATCTGTATATCCTACAATTAAACATCCTTTCTTTTTTATTTCATTTAGGGTGTTGAGAACAGTTGGATAAAGTTTTAGTGTTTCAGTTCTTCTTTTTTTATAAATTTCAATCGCATCTTTATAAATTTCCAGAATATTACCATTTAGATGTTTTTCTTTTAAACAGGGAATTTCATTTAACAACATTAAGTATTCGGCAGTTCCATGTAACTCGTGAACTTTTTTTATTTCCGGAATTAAATCATCTTCTGAAATTCCACTTTTGCTAACAACTGCATCTAACATAGCTTTGAATGAACTATGCCAAACCTCAAACCAATCATATAAAGTATTATCCAAATCGGTGATTAAAACTGAAACTTTCTTTTTAGTCATTTTTTCTCCTACAATCTTTTCATCGGAATTTTTACATCATTCTTCCCGGCAAATTCAATCGCTTTTTCATAACCCGCGTCAGCGTGGCGGAAATTTTTAAGAATCAATATAACCTTCTTTAACAGGAGTTTTTCTTCCGTCGGCTATTTCATACCAACGTTCTAAGCCTGATTTGAAAGCCGCCCAGGTTTCGTTGCCGCCGATTTCAAGAATCATCTGTTTAATTTTTTGCCGGTTTACCAAATCTTTCTGACGCAAAAGGAAAACGCTGTCTTCCTGATCTTTGAAACGTCCGGCGATATATTTTAAAATTACCAACCATTCGGGCGTAAGAATCGGCGTTTCCTGAATCATCACGGCATCTTTTAAGGCTCGCTCGTAAAATTTCTTGGCTTCGTCGCTTCGTGTAATCCAATCAACGGCGACTTCTTTTCTTGAGGTTTTGACGGTATATCGTTCGCCGCCCTGAACCAAACTTCCTTCGCTTTCGAGAGGTAATTTTTTTGAAGCGATAATATCAACGTCTTTCGTCAAACGATCGCTGCCGTAAAGAATTACCGCCAAACCGCCCGCCAACGCCCATTCAATACCATTTTCATCGGCAAGTCTTCCGACCGTTTCAATCGTCTCCATTGCCGATTCATCATCAAGTAAATCAAAATTAAGTTTTGTCATACATTATTTTCTCATCGGAATCTTTACATCATTCTTTTCAGCAAATTCAATCGCTTCGGTGTAACCCGCGTCAACGTGGCGGACAATTTTACGAATCTATATAACCTTCCTTTTCATTGCGCTGTTCTTCGAGGCTTCGACCGTCGGCGAGATCATACCAACGCCGATAGCCGTGTTTTGCCAATTCCCAGGCGATTTCTCCCGCAGTTTTGATAATGTGTTCTTTTATTAATTTTCGATCAACCAAGCCTTTACGACTTAGCAAAAAGACGGCATCTTCCTGATCTTTGAAGCGTCCGGCGATGAATTTCAGAATGACCAGCCATTCGGGCGTAAGAACAGGCACATCATTGATTCTAACCGCTGATTTTAGTGCCTCGCTAAACATTGACTTGAACACATCATTGCGGATTATCCAATCTACAGAAACGACATTTTTAGCGGTTTCCGCATTGAATCGCTCTCCGCCTTGCTTGAGTTTTCCGACGATCTGAGATTGCTCTATCGGTAAGAGTTTATCTGCGATCACATCTATATCTTTGGTCAGCCTGTCGCTTCCATACAAATTCATTGCCAACCCGCCGACCAAAGCCCAATTAACACCATTTTCTTCGGCAAGTCTGGAAATGATTTCGACTGCCTGTGATGCCGATTCCGTATCAATCACATCGAGATTTATTATTGGTTTGTTCATAATTACTAATTTTTCATCGGAATTTTCACGCCCGTTTTTTCGGCAAATTCAATCGCTTTTTCGTAACCCGCGTCAACGTGGCGGACAACGCCCATTCCGGGGTCGGTTGTTAAAACTCTTTCGATTCTTCGCGCGGCTTCGGGTGTGCCGTCGGCGACGATGACTTGTCCGGCGTGGAGCGAATAGCCGATGCACTCTGTCAATTTTGTTTTCACCAAATAGTTTGAATATTTTGCAGAGCATGAATTTTATGATCTTTTGTAATAAGCGGCAGATTTATATGCAAAGCAGTTGCGGCAATTATGCGGTCGGGCATATCGGGAACGGTTTGACGCGGAATTTGTGCGAGAGTTTGTGCAATGTCAAACGTCAATTCAAGTTCGGAAAAACTTCCATTCGGCAGATTTATCGTCTGAATCAAACGTGAAAGAGTTTGCGGAAGTAGTTTGCCTTTTTCAATCAAATAAATGATTTCGACTATCGAAATCGAGGGAACAAAAACAAATCCGCCCGAAGATGCGGCGGAATCCATAAGGTTTTTGGCATTCGCCGACAGTTTGGGCGAAGCAAACAAATACCAAATTGTCGCGTGAGTAACCGCAACGCAGTCCATTATTTCGTTTCCTCTTCAAAAAATTGTTCACGCGGAAAATTTTGCCATATTTCCCGGCGAACTTCCCTAAAATCCTCTTCCGTAATATTTACATTCAAATCTGCCAACACCCCGTAAAGATTCCGGCGCGGCTTTTTGACAGCTTCTTTCGCTTCAAGAAATTCGGCAAAATCCAATATTTCCTGCTGACGATTAGCGGGCAAAATCTTAAACTTTTCCAACAAAACTTCTTCCGATGTCATAAATTCTCACCTCACACCAAACATTTTAACACAACAATCACCGCATAAACTTCCGCCGAATCGCCAACGCAAACTTGCGGGGCTTGCAACGGCGCGAAAATCTTTTCCAAGATTATCCAAAGTTTGCCCTACCAATTTCTCGGTTCAGTATCTGACGTTCTGAAAAGATTATTAATTGAAAACAGCTTAACAAAAAGCTTAATAATTTCGCCTTGTTTTATACACTGTTACAAACTAAAATCAAACCTTTCTTTGGTAAACGGATTGGAAATCCCCGAATATTTTTGTAACCTAAATTTTAATAAACATATGGCATCAGGTATTTTTGCAATTTTAGACGATATAGCGATGTTAATGGACGATGTTGCTTTAGCCAGCAAAGTTGCGACTAAAAAGACAGCCGGAATATTGGGTGATGATCTCGCGGTCAACGCAGAAAAAGCGACGGGTTTTGTTTCTACGCGTGAACTGCCTGTTTTGTGGGCAATTACCAAAGGTTCGTTCATTAACAAACTCATCATCGTTCCTTTAGCATTCATTTTAAACGTGATCTTTCCGCCGGCGATTATTGTTGCATTGCTCATAGGAGGAATTTATTTGGCGTATGAAGGCGTTGAAAAAATCCTTCATTGGATATTTCATCGCAGCGATCATGCTCATCACATTTCAGTACCGCATCCCCAAGACAGCGAAGCGGAAGAAAAGTCAAAGATTAAATCAGCCATCTCAACCGATTTTATTTTGTCGGTTGAAATAGTCATCATCGCGTTAGGAACTGTGTTGGACAAGCCGCTGACCACTCAAATACTTACAGTTTCTGTCGTCTCTTTGATTGCGACGGTCGGCGTTTACGGGTTGGTCGCCCTGATTGTCAGAATGGATGACATCGGCTTTAAACTCATCGGTTCGCCCGAAAAAAAAGGATTTGCTCCCAAATTCGGACAATTTTTGGTCAATTTACTGCCTAAAGTTATCCGTCTGTTAAGCGTCGTCGGCACAATCGCTCTGATCCTCGTCGCCGGAGGAATTTTTGCTCATAACATAGATTTTCTCCATCATCTTTTACCGCAAATTCCTTCGATCATCAAAGAAGTTGCCTATGGAATTATCGCCGGTCTGATTGCGGTCGGTGCGGTAACGATCATCAAAAAAATTATTTTATCATTTCGTAAAACCGAGAGCTGACTTTATCACGACCATTTTCATAACCGTTGATTGACAGCCAAAATCACCGCATAAACTTCCGCCGAATCGCCAACGCCAGCAACGCCGCTTGCAACGGTGCGAGTATCTTTTTCAAATTAGAAATTAAATTAGTTTCTTTTTCTTAGCTCAAAACTTTCTTCCTCATAGATTTTAATACAATCTTCGGGGTTAAAATTTTTGCTTTTTCGATAATCATATTCATTTCATTTTGATGTCTCTCAAGTGCTTGAAGATACTCTTTATGTGTATCACCATACACCTCCAACTTTGGATTTTTCTTGTTTCTTAAATGGTAATGAATTTGCCAAGTAATTTCTCTAAAGTTAAGGTATTGAGCCTTTAAATAATTTCCCCAAAGTTCCAGATTTGTATCATTTGGCTCTCTTGAAAAAGTGTTTATTAGTTCAATTTGCCTTTCTAAGTTCTCATTAAAGGCATTTATTTGCTCATGAATCAATTCAAAAGAACGACGCTGTTCTCGTGAAAGTTTGTGGCAAATATCTTCATAAAAATTTGTATAAATTGGGTGTGTTATTTTTAGAGGAATAGAAGGCTCCACACCTTTTACACTATAAATTTGCAATGCTCTTGCCAATTGTAAATGAAATTTATGAAACCAATCCAATAAATCTTCTAATTCAATTATTAATGCCTTTTTCAATCTTCTATTATTCCACCATAACTGAAAAAGGTCAGTTCCGCGTCCAAGCAACCAACCAACAAATACCGAAACCAATGCTAAGATTGCTTTTTGATAAGATTCGTCCATAATTCCTCCTCATCCAAACGAATTATTGATTCATCGGAACTTTAACACCTTTCTCCCTCGCGATTCATCATAACCCGCGTCAACGTGGCGGACAACTCGGACGGAGCGCAGGCTGCCAGCCTGCATGGACGCGAAAGCGTTCAAAAACGCCTGTCAGGAAATCAAGTTGAAATAAACCGAAACAATTTAGCGTTT
>JALHNX010000100.1:0-437 GCA_022843305.1 Pyrinomonadaceae bacterium
CCGCTCGTTCTCGTTGACAGTTTCAAGTTCGTTCAGTAATTTATTTAATAATTGCTTGACGATACCGATGCGCGGCGTGGTCGCTTGCTGCCACATTCGGCGCTCGATATATGCTAAGTTCGGATTTTGTCTTGTGTACATCTTTTTACCACCTCGAAATTTATGAATTTTGTATGTATGAATTAACCCAAAAAGTATGAATTTATGAATTAACATCTAAAATCTTCGATTAAACGGGGCGAAAAGGTCTTTAATAAATATTTACATTTCTCAATTTTTCTCAATTTTTTGCATTTCGTCACAAAAATCTGTAAAAAATTCACATTTTTTGAAAATAGCCCGTCTGTTCACGCAAGCCGATTCCTTTTTAGGGCTTTCCTATAAAACATTCATTATTTTCAATGTTTTTAGAATTTAATAAATTGCCTCCAAATTTA
>JALHNX010000100.1:447-20257 GCA_022843305.1 Pyrinomonadaceae bacterium
ATTGATAAAATTTAAGAATTCGGCTAAAGCCTGTTTTCTATTGATTTACGTTCCTCCAACTAAAGTTGGAGGCAATTTATTTTTTATAGGAAAGCCCTAGATTCCTTTTTTAATCCGTGAATTAAAGTTGTTCGGGTATTTGACAACACGACACTTTCCGGAATAGATTAGATACTTATTGAAATTGGCTTTCAATTTCACAAGAGTTATAAAAATCAGAACAATGATCATAACCTAAAGTGAACCGCTGATCGCACAAAAACCCATTACACCGTTGTCGGAAAATTGAAGCGGCGGGTTTCTCGAACTCATTCGAGTACTTGCCGTTTCATTTTGATTACTCAAAGGAAAAATATGATGATGAAAGCAGGTAAAAAGAAATGCTGCAAGAAATACAAGAAAAAAGGGAAAGCGTGTAAAAACTGTCCGCTTTTCAAATAAACCGGACGATGATTCGTGACGCTGCGAAATGGCGAACGGGCTTTTTTTGTTACAATAGAAAAATTATTTGACCCGAATGCTTATCCTTAAATAAGTCTGAGCATTTTTAAATCTATGAAGAAAAATACTTTTTTGAAAACTCTTTTAACAGCGTGTTTGCTTGCCGTAGTCGCGGGTTGTTCGACCAGTCAGACGGCAAACAATCAGACGGCAAACAATCAGACGGCGCAGAAGGTTGTTATCGCGCTCAAACCTGATAAGAATCCCGACCAGATGATGCAGCAACGCGAAAGTTTGCAGAAGTTCCTGAGCGAAAAGCTCGGTCGTCCGGTCGAAGTCATCATCCCGCTTTCGGCGGCGGTCATCAACGAGGGTTTCGCCAACGGCACAATTGACATCGGGTATCTGAGCGCGAACGATTTGATCAACGCCAAGGATGCCGAATTACTGCTCGTCGGCGAGATCAACGGCAAAACGACTTATAAAAGCTACTGGCTCGCGCTAAAAGACAAACCATATGAAAAGATCGCGGATCTGCGCGGCAAACCGATCGCGTTTGCCAGCAAAACCAGCACATCCGGATTTATCATTCCACTCTGGGATTTGCGCCGCCAAAGTCTGGTTTCCGATAAAAACGACCCGGAAGAATTTTTCGGCAAAGGCAATGTTTTTTACGGGACGGGCTATGTTTCGGCGGTCGAGAGAGTCTTGAACGGCGAAGCGGAAGCGGCGGCGGTCAGCTATTACGTTCTGGACGAAGACAAGCATTTGTCGGCGGAACAGCGTGCGCGCCTGAAAAAAGTCGCTGAACAGGGCGACGTTCCAACGCATATCATCGCCGTCCGCAAATCGCTTTCGGCAGCAGAAAAAGCAAATCTGAAAAAAGCGCTGCTGACGCTTAACGACGGCGGAAACGAGGACTTGCGTGACAAACTTTTCACATCGAAGCTGGTCGAAACCGAACAGGAAAAACACCTTGCGCCGCTGCGCGAAGCCCTGGTCGTCGTGCCGAAGTAAACTGACAAAGGCGGGAACGCGATTTTAATTTGCCGGCACAAACTCAAACAAAATTCGCCGCTGAAACCGTTTCGCTCGCGCTCCGGCGCGGCGAAAGACTGCTGTTTGAAAAAATGAGCTGGCGGCTGCCGTCCGGGAAGCTGCTTGCCGTCACGGGCGCCAGCGGCGCGGGAAAATCAAGCCTCTTAGCATGTCTCGGGGGAATCGTTGCGCCGCT
This sequence comes from Pyrinomonadaceae bacterium, assembly GCA_022843305.1. GTDB lineage: Bacteria > Acidobacteriota > Blastocatellia > Pyrinomonadales > Pyrinomonadaceae > JAFDVJ01. The sequence continues at coordinate 2,123 of JALHNX010000100.1, forward strand.
GAGCGGCGAATTTAAGCTCGCCGCAAGCGATGAAAGAGTGATCGGCTTGATCTTTCAAAACTACCGGCTGACGGCGAATTTAAGCGTTCTGACCAATGTTCTGTGCGGGCGACTCGGTGCGTATAAATGGTGGCAGACGCTTTTTTCGTTTGCTGACAGTGAGCGGCAGAAAGCCTTCCGGATTCTGCGCGAACTTGGTCTGGAAAAGCTCGTGCATCGTCAGGTTCGGCAGATTTCGGGCGGCGAACAGCAGCGCACGGCGGTCGCCCGTGCGCTGTTGCAGAATCCGGAAATAATTCTGGCAGACGAACCGACCTCGAATCTCGACGCTGAACTGGCGCGGCGGGTTCTGTCGCTTTTTCAGCGAAAATGCGTCGAAGAAAATTGCACGGTGGTCGCCGTTCTGCACGACGCGCGAATGGTCGAAGAATTTGCCGATTATGAACTGAAAATCGGCGAACAGTATGAAAACGGCTGGAGTTTTTGCAAACGATCGAAGCCGGGAGCGACCGGCACATAAACTTTAAATTTGCAGGAAGATTTGAAAATTCCGAAACTTGGCTGGCGCGAACGATTTACTGCTTTCGGTGCGACGCTCATACTGTTTCTGGTTTTGGTCGTCGTTTCGCTTCCGGCACTCGAAGGCGCGGGGCGCGAACTCGATTACCTGGCGAATTTGCGGCGTTTCGCCTCGCAATTTTTCCCGCCCGATTTTTCGGTCGCGCCGCAGATTTTAAACGCCCTCGGCGAAACGGTGCAGATTGCCGTGATGGCGACGTTTTTTGCCGTCATACTGGCTTTGCCGCTGGCAATTGCCGGTGCGCAAAATATTGCGCCGCGGTGGTTGAATCTCGTCACCAGAATGATTTTGAACGCGATTCGAACTCTGCCGAGCCTGATCTGGGCGCTGTTGGCGGTGGCGGTGGTCGGTGCCAATCCTCTGGCGGGCGTGATCGCGCTGACATTTTACAGTCTGGGTTATCTGGGAAAATTTTTCAGCGATGCTTTTGAATCGGTTGACACGGAGATTGCCGACGGCTTGCGGCAGATCGGTGCCGACCGCGTGCAGGCTTTTCAGTACGGTCTTTTCCCGCAGGTCAAGCCGCTGCTTTTGAGCCACACGCTCTGGATGCTCGAATACAACATCCGCTCGGCGGCGATCATCGGTTACGTCGGCGCGGGCGGCATCGGTCTGCTGCTGCACACTTTTCAGGAATTCGGGCAATGGCAAAAGTTTGCGACCGTGCTGGTTTTTATTCTCGTGCTGGTTACCGTTCTCGATTTTTTCGGCGAATGGCTGCGCGGCAAACTGACTCAAAATACTTAAGAAACGCGGATTTTTTTACGCGATTTGATAAAGACAAAGCGCAGACGAAAAGCCTGCGCTCTTTTTTTATTTCGAGATTTTTCGCCTTTTAAATCGGCTCTGCCACAAAGTTGAAATCGCCGACATTGCTCTGAAGCATAATCATCCGCGACGGCTGTGCCAGCACATATTTTCTGGTTGTAATCGTCACGGTATATGTTAATCCCGGCTGCAATCCCTGAAAATTGTAATAGCCGAAACTGCCGGTCTGCACTGTAACAGGCGACGGCAGATTTCCGCCCGACAGCGTAACTACGGCATTGCGGATGCCTAAACCGTCTGCGGTCAATACGCGCCCGCCGAGCGAGACATTTGCTAACGGAACCATCGCGTAGGCACGAACCTGCCCGTTAAAAACGCCGGTTCCGACAATGATGTTGCCGTCGCTGATGCCGAGCGCAGACGACGAAGTATTGGTTGATAAATCCCAACCCGTGCCTGCCGGAATCAGGTCTGCCAGACGATACGTCGCGGTGCCGTCGTAAAGAAACGGGATGGCGAACGCCGAAGAAGCGGTGCCGACCGCCCAACCGGCGGAATTAACCGCCCGCGCCGCGCCTTGTGACGTGCCAGTCGGAAGCGGAATCGCCGTCATTCCTCCGGCTTGCGACCAGATAAACGGCAATCCCGAACCCTGATTCATCATACTCGACCCGACGACATAACCCGTATTGCTGATACCGAAAGCGAGCGCGCCGTTCGCGCCGCCAAGCGCCCCGACCTCGAATGCCGAGCCGCTGCCGATGTCATAAACCATCCCGACATTGCGCGCGGCGTTTGCGGGATCAATTCCGATGCCGATGATGCGCCCGGAATCGTTAATGCCGAACGCGGTCGTAAAAAAGCTACCGCCCGATGTTGTCTGCGAGATAAAAGTCGCGTTTCCGCCGCTGTAATAGACGGCTTTCTGCAAAGAACCGCTGTTCACCGAACCGACCACAACGCCCGAAGCGTTCACGTCGTTCGCGTCGCCGAGCGTTTCGCCCGCCGGAAGCGGAAGCTGCGAAACCGCGCCGTTTTGCCAGACGACGGGCAAACGGCTCGTTCCGAACAAAGTGGACGCGCAGGTTCCCGCGACGATGCCGCCGTCATTCGCGCCGTTCGAAACGCAGAAGGCGCGTCCTGCAAGATTCGGCAAACCGACGATACCGCCGCCCGCTGTCCACGAAAATGCCTGTGCGCCGCCGGTTCGCACGGAACGCCCGACCGCAATGCCGCCCGGCGAAACGCCGAACCCCTGCGCGGCGGTGTCGCCGGTCTGGACGATGCCGATGTCGAAAATTTGATATTGCGGCGGAACATTTCCTTCCGCTTTCCGGTTCGCTTCGGAAACGGTTTCAACCGATCTTAGAGACTTGCCCGACAATGCTCCGGAACGCTTTTGAGATAAAGCCGTGCCGGTATAGATCAAGCCTGTCGTGATTGCGATAGTAAAGAAAATCGCGGAAAAAAAAAGGCGTTTCATAATATGTGTAGTTGCCTCCTGTATATTTAGCGATAAAAGACTTTAGAGCATCATCACTTTAAAGCGATTCGTCCCTAAAGTCAAAACTCTTAACAATCTCGCATCGAGATTGAAAATTTGATGGGAAATATTTACCGGACGGCGTGAGATCGGTCGTGTTTGGCGGCTTCCTTTTCTCCGGCGAGAGGTTTTGAGATGCTGTTTAACATCTTTTTGATAAATCAGTTTGCAACTATTCGGTTTAAAGTGCATCTTAGAATTATCAGTCCTTCTCTTGCACCGGTTTTATGTGGTGCGCTCGTCAAAGACGGTTTTTTGGATAAGTTCGAGAGCAGGTTCATTATTATAGTTTACAGAAGTCGCTCTTGAAATTTTTTGAGCATCCGAAATCCGATTCTTCGTTGCCGACCGTTTTTCTCCGAAGTCCAAACTCGATTCGAAACTTCTTTTTTGAAATCCCCAAACGGGAAAAAAGGTATTTAATTATTATGTCAACGAAACTTTATGTAGGAAATATTTCCTTCAACACATCAAACACGGATTTAGAAGAAATGTTCGGCAAAGTCGGAACCGTTCTTTCAAGCAATATCATCGAAGACCGCGAAACGGGTCGCTCACGCGGCTTTGCATTCGTCGAAATGTCGAGCAATGAAGAAGCGCAGAACGCGATTTCTTCGCTTAACGGCACGGAAGTAGATGGTCGTGAACTCCTCGTCAACGAAGCCAAACCGCGTGAAAATCGCAGCGGCGGCGGTGGCGGCGGTTACGGCGGCGGCGGCGGTGGTCGCGGCGGCAATCGCGGCGGTGGCGGTGGCGGAAGCTACGGCGGCGGCGGCGGTTCACGCTGGTAAGCTGAAATTTGTTTTTTAGTGCAAGGTGTCTCCGGTTAAATGTTTAACCGGAGACCTTGTTTATTTTAAGTTATCAAGGAATCAAATTATAGATGAAAGCAGGTAATCAAAAAGAAGCAAACGTAAAAGAAGAATTAATTCAGGTCGGCGGGCTGATCGTGGATAAACAGCGCGACGCGTGTTTCAAGGTCAAGGTCAACGGTAGCGACCATATCGTAATGGCGCAAATCTCGGGCAGAATGCGTCGAAATCGGATTCGCATCCTGATCGGCGACCGCGTGGACGTTGAAATGTCGCCGTATGATCTGACCAAAGGCAGAATCACTTACCGCCACAAATAAACCGAGAGGTTTGATAATTTTTTTGTCACGGATGATAGTTTTTTTGTTTTCTTTCCGCCTTAGTTAGCCGGAGAGCGAAAATGACGATGGTTGATCGTCATTTCGGCTCGAATGAAAAGCTATTGAGGAAATTTGAAAATGGAAAATATTTATTACCCGTTACGGGAATTCAGGATTTTGAGCGGCAGCCGCGGTAATACATTCGGTATGGTGCGCAAAAAGGGAACGAAGGCGCATCAGGGTTGGGACCTCGAAGCGCGAAACAATTCGCTGCTATACGCGGTCGCAGAAGGTGAGATCGTCAATGTTGATCGGACGGACAATACGTCTTACGGCTGTTCGATAACGCTCAGGTTTCAGCATAACGGCTACGACTATTACGCATTTTACGCGCATATCAATTCGAGCCTCGTTTCAAAATACGACTGGGTTGACGCGGGCGCGGTCATCGGATTTTCGGGCAGTACGGGTAATGCCAAAGGAAGCAAGTCGTGGGAACAGCACCTGCATTTCGAGTTTCGGGAAAAATACTCATGCGGGAAAGGTCTTGCCGGACGCGTTGATCCGAAAATGTTTCTGGGCGACCCGCCGTATCATTGGGTATGCCAGCCGGGACCGAATGTACCGGCATCGTATTAAAATATTAGTTGCAAAGCAGCACTAAAAACCACGAAAACGAATCGAATCGCTTTCGTGGTTTTGATGTTTTAAATTTATTTTCTGGCGGCGACGTTCGATGATTCAATTTGTTTTTGTTCAGCTTGAACGAGCGCGTAGATCGCTTCGAACATCCGGCTCTGCCGCGCATAACCGCTCACGCCGTCGGCTTCGAGGCAGATATACGGAATTGCCGTTTGCGCCGCAAAGACGGAAAGCGAGCCGTCGTCGATCGTGCATTGTTTCGATTGCAGTTTCACCGCCGGTTTCTGAACGACGACGTTAAAGCCTTTTTCCGCAAAGTAACCGATGTGTGCGGGCGTCGAAAGAAATATGAAATTGTCCTCGTCGGTTTCTGTGTTCGAAAGAAAAACGCCGTCCGCCTGCGCTTCGAATGCGCCGTGCGTGATGTTCTTCGTGCTTTGCGCCTTGATAAAAGAAACGGCGGTCAAATCCGCGCTTTGCGCCTTTTCGGCTTTCGCGGAAACGTCCGTGTTGTTGTGAACGGCGACGATAAAACGTTCGTTCGGACGCAAATTTTTGCCGTCCGCATCGAGAATCAGCTTTAAAACCTTGTCCGAAAAGTTTTTAACGGTTTCGTTGATTTCCGGCGCGACGCTGCAGCTTCTGCCGTTGTCGGTGTAAATGCGGTTGGGGTCAATCGAATAATTTTTCCCGCCGAATGTAAATTTGACGTAACGCTGCGGTCTGCCGCGCTCGTCCGTCGATTCGATCTCGATCAAGCGCCCGCCGTTCCGGTTGACGTAATCTTTCGCCAAATTCAATCCGATCTGTTCGTTATGATGCGGCGCGAAAAACGTCACGCTCGCGCCCGCGTTTTCGTAAATGTTGACATTTATCTGCGCGTCGCCGAGCTTTATTTTATGTGTCGTTTTGACGGGCGCGGCATCGGCGGCGCTGACGGCTAACGTCAGAACTATGAAGAACATCAGGACGACTATGAATATTTGCGCTGTTTTCATCGGTTTACCCTTTTTCGACAATTTACTGACCGAAACTTAACGCGTATTTTTGCCGTGAAAAGGGTCATTTATTTTATTTTACCGGCGCAAAATTGTCTTTCATCGGTCGCGGCGTTTATCATAGAGTCTTAAACAGCAAAAAAGGGAGGAATTTAATGCAAGCGAAAGTAGCGATTATTTATTACAGCCAGACGGGAACGACCTATGAACTGGCAAAAGCCGTCGAAGAAGGCGCAAAAAATGCCGGCGCGGAAACGCGGCTCTTAAAGGTTAAGGAAACCGCGCCCGACGAAGTCTGGATGGGCAACGAAAACTGGAAAAAACATCAGGACGAAACCGACCATATCAAAGAGGCAACCAACGACGATCTGGAATGGGCGGACGCGATAATTTTCGGGACGCCGACGCGTTACGGTCTGCCTTCGGCGCAATTGAAGAACTTTATCGACCAGACCGGCGCGCTCTGGGCAAAAGGCGCGCTGGTCAACAAGATCGGCTCGTCTTTTGTGACGACGGCGACCGCGCACGGCGGACAGGAACAGACGATTCTGGCAATAAACACGGCTTTTTATCACTGGGGAATGATTATCGTTTCGCCCGGTTACGTCGAAGCGTCGCAGTTTGCATCGGGCAATCCTTACGGCGCGTCGTTCACTTCAAATAACGCGCAATTAGACCCGGACGAAACGGCACTGACCGCCGGACGTTTGCAAGGTCGGCGCGTCGCCGAAGTAACGACGCAATTTTTGAAAGGAAAATAGATTTAAGTCTGGAGTCTTGAGTCAAGAGTCATAAGTCAAAATCAATTTGACTCTCGACTCAAGACTCCAGACTTCTTTTCTGCTTTACTTTGAATATGCGGCAGGCTAGAGTTTTATTTTTGAATGCCGAAACTATTTTTTCTTTGAAGGCATCAAAGAGTTTTCCGCTAAAATACATATCATAAAATTTAAGGAGTGTTAAGAGAATGAAAAAATTGGCTTTTCTGTTTGGTTTGTTATTGGTAAGCATTTTTGTTTTATCAAACTTTTCGACCGAGGCGCACAACCCGACGATTGAAGAAAGATTTGCGGTTGAAGGCGCATTGGATGAAGGCGCGGCGGGCGCATACGGGTTTGACAAGAACCACACCTCAATCGGTTTCCGCGTCAAACATATGGGATTGGTGGACGTGCCGGGTTATTTCCGCGATTTTACGGGAACGGTCAATTACGACCCGAAAGACGTAACTAAGTCAACTGTCGAATTTAAAGCGATGATGACGAGCGTAGATACGGGCGTTGAAGGACGCGACAAGCATCTCCGAAACCCCGACTTTTTTGAAGTCGAAAAATTCCCCGAAATGACCTTCAAAAGCACGAAAGTCGAGAAAAAAGGAAACGGTCTGATTTTAACCGGCGATTTGACGATGAAGGGCGTGACAAAATCCATCTCGTTCCCGTTCAACGTTGTCGGTTTTCTTAAAAACCAACGCGGAACGGTGATGGGCGCGACCGCCGAAACCGTTGTCAACCGTAAGGATTTTAGCGTCAATTACGACCGAAAACTTCCGAACGGCACGTCTGCCGTTTCCGATAACATCACGGTCGTTTTGAATATCGAGGCGATTATGGAAGCGCCGAAACCCGCAGCGACGAAATAGCTTTTTGTAAAAATTGCAGAAGCCCGCACGAAGTAAGGGCTTCTGCAATTTCTGAAATTATCCTTTCATATCAAATCCTCTTCGGTTAAGTCTTCGGCTTCCGGCGAGGCTTTATCGAGCAGTTTCTCTTCATGAATTTTCGGTAAATCATCCGCCGCGATCAGATTTTCTCCGGCGGCGTGAAGCGCGGCAAACTCCGAGTCGGGCGCGAAAATTATTTGCGAGCCGGATTCGCTGACCTCACGAGTTAAGCTCATTTCTTCTGCGAAATTATCACTAACCTTTCTGATGTAAATCACGCGGATTCTTTGAGGATATTCGCGGACAACCTGCCGATAAATTTGCGGGTCTTGCTCGCCGTCATCGCCGATCAAGACAAACGGCAAATGCGGGTATGTGTCGAGAACGCGCCGAATATTTTCGAGTTTATGCGACTGATGATCGCTTGCGTTAAAAACGGTGTGCGTGCCGAAATCCTTCAAAAAAAGCGGTCCAAGCGGAATTTCGCGCTTTTTTAACACTTCCGTCAGAAGCGTGTAAAGATTCCAAGGACTGCTCGAAACGTAAAAAATCGGGTTGTTTTCGCTTCCGTCTTTGCCGTTTTGCAAGGCGCGGTAAAATTCCGAAACGCCTTCGAACGGCAGGCGCGTATGCTCGTTCGAAAGCACGGTCGTCGCCAGCATTTTCAGCCTGTTCGTGACGTTGGTTTTGATCACCGTGTCGTCAATATCGCTGATGACGCCGAACTTTGCCGTCGCGGGCGGAATCAAAATTTGACCTTTCGTAATCGTCGGGTTTTCAAATGCCGGTTCTAAAAGAACGAGTTCGAGTTCATGCCATAAAGCCGTTTCGTTTCTTTTGATGCCGTTAAATTCGATGTCGAAATAGCCTTCTTTATCGGCTCTGATTTCGTTTTCCTGATTGCCGAAAACGGCTTTCACAAGCGCGTGCGGAACTTCGTCGGTTTCAAAAAGGTGAAACGTCCTGACCAGATTGCGCCAGCGGCTGTCGGTTTCGCTCGCTAGATCAGCGTCGTTTTTTTCCAGAACCCGACCTTTTGAAACGATCTTTTCGTGATTGCCGAAACCCATAAAAGGCAGAATAAAAATGTCGTCGTCCGGATCGTCGAATTTATCCAGACGATGACGGATTTCATCCGACCAGTCATCAATCCGCTCGAAAATATTTTGGAGTTTTGTTTTCCAGCTTTTCATAAGATAAACACAAAATTAACAAATTTTCGCGCCGCTGCAAAACAAAAATCCGTAAGTTTCAACAAATTCGAAACTTACGGATTTTTGAGTGAGATGGAGCAAATAAATCAGCTTGCCAGAGAAATTATCTCTTCGACCTGCGGCGGTTCGAAACCGAAATGCCGGTAAGCCGTCGGCGTCACGATGCGCCCGCGCGGCGTGCGGTTCAGGAATCCGGTTTGAATCAGATAAGGCTCAATGACCTCTTCGATCGATTCGCGGTCTTCGCTGATCGAAGCCGCGATCGTCCCGATGCCGACTGGACCGCCGTCGAATTTTTCGATGATCGAAAGCAGCAGTTTGCGGTCAACTTCATCAAGACCGAAACGGTCAACTTCCATTTCGTCCAGCGCTGTTTGCGCCATCGCGCCCGTGATGCGTCCATCGCCCAAAACTTCGGCGTAATCTCTGACACGGCGAAGCAGACGGTTCGTGATTCGCGGCGTTCCGCGTCCGCGCCGCGCAATTTCGGTCGCACCTGACGATTCGATTTCGATTCTCAAAATCTCCGCCGAACGATGGACAATAACTTCCAAATCTTTGCGCGAATAAAAATCGAGATGATTAACAATCCCGAAACGACCGCGAAGCGGCGCGGAAATCATTCCGGCGCGAGTCGTTGCGCCAACGAGCGTAAATTTCGGTAAATCAATCTTGATCGAACGCGCCGCCGTGCCTTGCCCGATCATCAAATCGAGGCTGTAATCTTCCATCGCCGGATAGAGAATTTCCTCGATCTGCGGTCGCAGACGGTGAATCTCGTCAATAAAAAGTACATCGCCTTCTTCAAGATTCGTCAAAATCGCCGCCAGATCGCCGCCTTTTTCGACCGACGGCGCGTGAACCGTTTTCAAGCTCGCACCGAGCTCGTTTGAAATAATTACCGCCAGACTTGTTTTCCCGAGTCCCGGCGGACCGAAAAACAAACAATGATCGAGTGCTTCGCTCCGGCGCAGTGCAGCTTTCAAAAATATTTTCAGATTGCTGACGATTTTCGTCTGACCGATATATTCGTCCAGAGATTTCGGACGAAGGCTCGGTTCGCTCTGCACATCTTCCAAAGTTGCCTGTCCGATCGTTAAAGTATTTTCACGGACAGGGCTTTCAACTAATTCTAAACCCATTAGATAAACCTCTTTAATTTCAGATTTGAAATTTCAAATCTCAGATAATTTTTTTGATAATTAGGTGCGCACAGCTTAAGCGGCAAACTTTAATTCCGCCTGCTCCGCGTCACGCGCTTTTTCCTGACGTTTTTCTTCCAAAGATGCAACGTTATCAACCAGCGGACGGCTCAATTTATGAACGATCCACAGCCGATAAACTTCGGCTTCTTCGAGCTTGCCCGTCCAGCGCGCGCGGTCGAGCATCGTCAAACCCATTTCGAGCGTGTGATGCTGTCCGGCGCGGTCTTGAAGACGCTCGAAATAACGATACGATTCTTCAAGATTGCGAACGCTTCGCCGCGCGGTTTCGACATCCTTAAAGCCAAGTTTTCCGCGAAAATGCTTGGAATAGATATTCATCGGATAATTGGTCGAAGTGTACAGATCGAAATAATTGTCAATCAAGCCCGCATGGTGCAGAACCGACCCGACATAGCTCGGTTTCGCGCCGGAGATCGCGGCAATCGTTTCGACTTCGGTCGTGCCGTTTTCAAAAAGCGAAAGAATCATATCTTTCTTACTCAGAACGGCTTCCTTTTTGTCGAACTCAACCACGTTATTTAATGTTTTAGTATTCATTTTAATACCTCCTCTTTCTTGTTTGATTAGATGTTGCATCTGTGAAACAAGTTGCATTCAGTATAGCTTTTTTTTGAGGCGAAAGTAAAGCAAAACGCATTACTTTTCAACAATTTAACGGCAAAACAAATATCTCTTTTAATTGCCGTTTTTATGCGCTATACTTTAAGGAAATTAATGAACAAGGACGGGTTTAATGACTAAAAGAAACGACAAAACGCCGATTTTCGACACCTCTCTGGCAAAGCAGAAAATCGAAACCGGCAAACGAGCTAAATGGTGGCGGCGCAAGGGCTCAAAATCTAAAAACTTCAAATATTTCGACGCTGGAAACAAGCAAATCACCAACGAATCTCAGCTTGAAAGAATCAGCTCGCTCGTCATTCCGCCGGCGTGGAAATTCGTCCGGATCAATCCTGCGGCAAGCGGCAAGATACAGGCGGTCGGAATGGACACATCGGGCAGGATTCAATACCTTTATCACTCGACATTTGCCGAGCGCCAGCAGAAAAAGAAGTTTGCGAAAATCGAGAGGTTCGGCGAATACCTGCCGCAATTACGCAAAATCACCAACGAACATATCACGCTCGAAGGTTTTCCGCGCGAAAAGGTTTTAGCCCTCATGATGCGTTTGATAAATTCGCTTTACATCCGCGTCGGCACGGAAGAATCCGTCAAGCATTACAAAACTTACGGCATCACGACGCTGCAGAATCGTCATCTTGAAATCGGCAAAAAAGGCGAGCTCGTGTTCAGTTTTGTCGGCAAACATCATATCAAACACCGCAAAGTTCTGGTTGACGACGAACTTGCCCAATTGATGAAGGAGTTAAAATCATTGGGCGGCGCGCGCAAACTTTTTCATTATCTCGACGAAGCCGGCAAAGCGCGCGCGATAAAACCGCGAGACATCAACGAGTATCTGAAAACGGTCACCGCGCCCGAATTTTCTGCTAAAGACTTCCGCACCTGGGGCGGAACGCTTCTCGCGGCGATGGAATTAGCCGAGATCGGCTGCGGCGGCGACGAAAAACTTCTCAAGAAAAACATCTTGAAAGCGGTCAAAAAAGTCGCCGAAAAGCTCGGCAACACGCCGACCGTCTGCCGCGGTTCGTATATTCACCCGACGGTCATCAAGTCTTATGAAAAAGGCGTCACGCTCGAAGATTTTACGAAGGGAAAAAAGCGGCGCATCAATCGTTCGGGCAGCGAATACGAACACGAAGAAAAAGCTCTGATGAAACTTTTTCAAAACGGAAAGTAGATTTCACCACAAAGACACAAAGGACACAAAGAAATTATAAAAATCTTTGTGTCCTTTGTGTCTTTGTGGTTTAAATGAAACCTATTTTCTCATCAGCACGACCGGCGATTGTTCGGCTTCGCGCATTTTGGAGTAAAAATCGCGCACCGAATTATATTTATCAACCGGCACGGTCGTTCGATTTGTCGTCAACGAGCGCGTGAAAATCAGTTTTTCGTCTTTGATTTCGTAAGTTGTCGTGTATTTTCCGAAAGGCGTTTCCAAATTCACGGCATCCGGCATTTCGTCAACAACAAAGCCTGTCGGCAAGCTGAAAACCGCTGTTTCCTTAACCGATTCCGAATCAATGAGAACCGGATGGTCGCGTTTTGTTTCGGTCAGAGAAAGCGCGTTTCTTCTGCCGACGATGACGGGTTTGAAAACGAGCAGACGGTTCTGCATCAACTGCCCGTAGCGCGGCGCGGAAAATTCGACATCCAGATCGAATCCCGAAATTTCCTTCCGGTCGTTCGGCGTAAATTTGACGAGCTTTGCGCCGGTCGCGCCGCGTGTCAGCCAAATTTCGAGCATTTTGTTATAGTCGGCGGCGGACAAAGAGCGAAGCAATGCGCGTTCGTTCTTTGATGATTGTCCGGTTGATTTTTCGCTGATCGTGCCGTTGATCGTGCCTTCCGCCGTGAGGCTCGCTTCGATCTTACGATCTAACAGATTCGCTTCGGCAGGCAAAACGGGCATTTTCACCAAACCGCCGTTTTCGCCCGCGATGATCATTGCGAAACTTCCCTGCTGGTTTTCGGGCAGATCACCGAGTGTCGTATAAGGATCGGTCGCATCGAAGATCAAAAGCCGCCCGAGTGCCGCGTGTTTGATAACCGTCGGCGCGTCGGTCGAGTCGCTGATTTTGACGGCGATGATGCAGTGATTAAACTGCGCGGGCGAAGCCCATTCTTCGCGCACGAAAGTCGGATCGCCCGAAAAGATCGCAATCGGATAGGCTTCGATCTTTAAGGATTTGAGAAGCGCACGCATCAGATTCGCTTTGTCTTTGCAATCGCCGTAGCCGCGACTCAGCACCAGATTCGACGGGCGCGGACGATAGCCGTTACCGGCTCCGACATTGATGTCAATCGAGATATATTGCAGATTTTGAACAAAACTCGCAATCGCGCGGATCTTTTCGAGTTCGGTTTTCGAGTTTGCCGTCAGTTCCTGCGCTTTCGCGGCGACCGCATCGTCAACGATCACCTGCGGCTCGTACAAAGTATTTGTCCAGCGCGAAACTTCCGCCCAGTTCGTAAAAACCTTACTGCCCGACTGCGCGGCGTTTTCGGGCGAATAAGTAATTGCGACCCACGGAGCGATATTCAAAACCGACGGACCCATCGGTTCGCTTTTGATAAACGGCAGATTTCTGAGTTCCCACGTGTAGCTCGTGCCGCTGACCTGAGGCGTGATCGGCGCGCTGTTAAACGTCACGCCCAAAGCCTTCCAGCCCGCCGGCAGATTAAGCGTGTAGCGCGAAACAATTGTCGGCAGATCGTGCTGCGAAAGCCATCTTTCCTGATAATAGAGCGGGCGGTCTTCCGACACGACCGTATAACCGAAAATCATTCCGGCATCGGCATCGCTCGAACCGTCAATCACCTTCATACGATACTCGTTATAAATATCGTCGGGATCGGAGATGATGTCTAAAATACTTTTTTTATCATAATTTTTGACCGTTCCGTCCTGCCGGATCAGCCAGCCTTCGATTTCGCGTATCTTACCCGAACTGACCAGATAAAACGCTCTTGCAACGGCATTCCGTCTGCCTTCGCGGGTGAGAATTTTGACCGCGTAATTTTGAGTTGTAACCTGCATGCCGTCGTTATTGAGCGAAACGATCTGTTCATTATGCAGAACGACCGCCGAAACTTCCTTATCATAACCCGGTAAGGAAACCGCCGCCGCCTGTTTCATCCATGAGGGCGGCGTATCTCCGCCGAAGGCATTGCCCGCAAAACTGAACATAAAAACAACAGTCAAAACCATTATTTGCGACAGGCGATTTTTTTTAATCATATTTTTATCCTTTTAAGTTTTACTAATTTTACGCTTGCGCCGCGAAATGCACTTGCGGCGCAAGCGTAAAATTCAATTCATTTTCGTGAATCTTCACGCATTATCAAACTATCCGAATCGGCGATATAAAGAAACCCGAAAAGCCACTGACTTCGTGAAATCATTCAAAAAATACTACTCCTTTTGTTTCAGCGAAACCGCGTGCGTATCGGCTTTATGAAAATTGTCGAACAAAGTTTTCAACGGTTTATAAGCCGTCTGCGGAAACAAAATGTTGCCCTTCGCGCCGAAATAAAACCGGCGGTTGTATTTCAAAATATTTGTATCCTTAACCATCTCGATACTTATATTCAGCCGCGCCAGTCCGCCTGTTTCACTGATCGTATTTGGTGAATCAACGCTGTCGGCTTCAAAATTTTTCGGCAGTTCAATTTCTATTTCATCACTTTCCGACCACGGAAACTCGAAATAAATCGGATATTTACGAGTTTCACCGAAAAACAGCGGATTTGTTCCGTATTGAAAAAAACCGGGTTGGAGAAACAAGCGTTTGCCGGTTTTCTGCGCGTAATTCGGAACGCGAACTTTAAAGGAATATGTGTAAGGCTTCGCGCTGTCATTAAAATTTTCAATTGAAAAATCAGAGATTTCCGCCGTGCTGATGCTTGCCTTCCACGAATTTTTAAGCGTTTCTTCACGTTCTGCCGGATTTTTTGTAAACATCTCGGCGCGGCGCGAAATTGCCTGATGACCATTGTGTTCGACGCGGATAAAACCTTCCAAACTGCCGTCTTCGAGCAATTTGAATTTGCCCGTGCGTTTTGAAAGATTTTTCGTCAGATCCGCCAGCGGCAGACGAATCCAAGTATAACCGCGGCTGCCGGCAATCATCGTTGAAATAACTTCATCGTGCCAGAAGGTCATTTCCATCGGCATAAAAGGAATTCCGGGATTAAACGGTTTCCATTGATTGCCGCGCCGGACGGCAATTCCCGAATGATGCAGATAGCGCGGATTTAAGTCCTTTTCATAATCAAAGAAATTATTACTGCGGTCGCCGGAATACATTACATTGACATCAAATCCGGCGGCTTTCGCCAGCGAAGCGAAAAGCAGGTCAACATCCATCGCGCTGCCGAGTCCGCGTTTCAGCGTATCGGAGGCTTTTTTGTTTTTGATATTTTCTCGCTGTTCGTCGGTCAGCGACATATCAAAAGTCGCGTTTCTAATTTGCTTTTGAGCAAACTCATAGATATTTTTCAGTTTTTCGTCTTCGCTTTGGGTATTCGCCGTCAATTCACGCGCCTTTTGCTGAATTTCCTTATTCGGCTCGATTATTTGGTCAAATGCCTGACCCCATAAGGTTCCGAGCAATGCCCACCGGAAACCGTAATAATTATTATAGGAAAGCAAAACCCATTGGCGGACTTCATCGTCGGGCGGCATTTGCGGTTCTTCCGCGAAGGCTGGAACATTTTCGCGCGTTCCGACATAGAATCCTTCGCTGTCCATCAAAAACCGCATCTCCGGCATATTCTGAACATTGAAATTGAGCGACGAGTTTTTATACGGGCGGACGTAATAAGTAATTTTCTGCATCGGAATATCGCGCTGAAAAAGCAGACGTTCATTATCTGCCGAATCGCCCTTGATCGTTTCCTTGTATTGATATTCGACAATCACGCCCGGCTCGATTCCCGGCACGGCAAACGACTTTGCGCGAACGGAAACCTTTCCCGCTTTGTAAATTTCGCGCTCGAAAATATCGCTCGGCGCAAGCTCGATAATCTCGCTGTTGGGCTTGATAACGCGTGCGGCAACGTCTTCGACCATTCTGCCTTTGGTAAACGGAATATCGAATTTGCTGAATTTCTCGCGCCCGCGTTCGGTAAAAATCTTGACGCGCACGTAATGACTGTAAAACATTTTCTTCCGCTTTTCGTCGTCAAGGCGCACTTCCCAAAAGATGGCTTCGGCATCGGCATCCGGCTCGACCTGCGGCGTTTTCATATCCAGCTCGGCTTGGCTGACGCGCCGCCATTGAACCTGAGCTAAAACGGCGGTTTGCAGACTCAGCAGGAAAAAAATAAACAGCAATGAAACAAAAGTTTTGCGGTTGACGAAGAGTTTGTTCTTCATATCTTTCGTCAATCGGATGCAGGTTTCGGGATATTTAAACTGAAACCTGCATTCGATTGTTTTTTTTAGTTCTGTCGCAGCGTAATCGTGTGCGTATCCGCTTTGTGAAACGCATCGAACAGATTTTTCATCGGCTGATAGGCATTTGCCGGAAACAAAACGTTACCGCCGCCGCCGAAGTAAAATTTACGGTTGTAGATTAAAGAATTCGTTTCCTTGTCAATGCCCATCCTAACATCGAGAAAACTGATTCGGTTCGGGTCGGAGACGGCTGCCGGAGCATCGGCATTATCGAGCGAAAAATCTTTCGGCAATTCGATTTCGATATTATCCTCTTCCGACCAGGGAAATTGGAAAAAGATGTCATATTTGCGCGTCGCTGATGCAAACATCGGATCTGCGCCGTATTCAAAAAATCCGGGTTGGAGAAACAGGCGTTTACCGGTTTTTTGCGCGTAATTCGGAACGCGGATTTTGTATTGATAGACAAACGGTTTTTCCGAATCGTTGATGTTTTCGACAGCGATATTTGAAACTTCCGCCGCGCTCATTTTTTCTTTGACGGCTTCCTTCAAGGTTTCTTCCTGTTTGGCAGGCGACCCCTCATAGTTATTTAATTTGTAAACGTAGCCGAGATGTCCCGAATATTCGATTTTGACCGTTCCTTCGAGCGTTCCGTCCTCGAGCAATTTAAATTTGCCCGTGCGCTTTGCAAACGATTTATCATGACCGGAAAGCGGTGTTTCGGTGGTGATGTAATCTTTATAACCCAAAAGCAAAACCGACGTTCCTTCTTCATACCACGGCAGCATTCCGTAGGTCGAAAACTGATCGCCCGGATCGTAGTATCGCCAACGACTATTGACCTTGACGGCGACCGCCGCGAAATGAACGAACGATTCGTGCGCCTGACTCGGGTCGAAAAACTTCTCACTGCGGTTGCCGCCGAAAGCGAGGCGCGTTTCAAACCCCAAAGCCGAAGTCAGCGAAGCGAACAGTTCATTAATATCGTTCTGTCTGCCCTGCAGTTTTTTGTAGGTTTCGGTCGTTGATTTGTTCGGTTTGATCTTTTCTTTTTCTTCGTCGGTGATCTTCGTGTCGAACGTAATATTTTTGATCTTTGTTTTGCAGAAATTGTAAATTTTGGCGATCTGCTCTTCGGGCGAAGTCGTTCCGGCGGTAATTTCCGCGGCGGCGGTTTTTAAGGATTTATCCGGTTTGAGCGTGTCTTTGACATCATAAATATAAACGATGTTGCCGCCCAAACGTCCCCAAAAATCGGTAACAGTTGATTTTGTGTTTCGCGTGTAATAAAGCAAAAGCCACGACCGGACTTCATCTTGGGGCGGCATATACGGTTCTTCCTTCAACGCCGGAACATTGTCCATCGTCGCGCGGTAAAAATCGCCTTTGTCCCTGATAAATTTAGTTTCCGCCATATTGAAGGTCAAATATGCGGTGGCGGCGGCAGGCTTGAAATAGTAAGTAATGGTTTGAATCGGAATGTCGCGCTGAAAAACCATCCGCATATCTTCCGCCGAACTGAAAGGAAACGTTTCCTGATAACGATATTCGACGATCACACCCGGTTCGATGTTCGGCACGGCAAACGATTTGGCTTTGATCTTGACATTGTTGGATTTGATTATCTCGCGGTCGAAAACATCGGTTTTCGCCAATTCGGTGATCGAACCGTCAGCTTTTATGACCCGCGCTTTGATGTCTTTGATCTTCATTCCCTTGATGTAAGGAATCTCGACTTTACTGAATTTTTCACGTCCGCGTTCGGTGAAAATTTTGACGCGGATATAGTGTTTCATTACCAAATCCGTCGAAGAACCGTCGTCAACGCGAACTTCCCAAAAGAGGGCTTCGGCATCGGCATCCGGCTCGACCTTCGGCGTTTTCGCCTGTAGATCGGCTGGCGAAACCTCGCGCCATTCTTTATCCTGAGCGAAAACGGATTGAAAGCCGACCAGTAACAAAAAGGAAAGAAAAAGCACAAGGGATTGCTTTTTATAGGACAGATTCATTATTTACTACCTCTAAATTTTTATTTTTAATTTACTCAACCGGCAAATTTTCCAAAAGTTGAACTTGTAAAGAGAAATACAACTGCTTATAAAAGGTGACTATGGCAAAAAATTTTACAACACTTCCTTAATTTTCAGCAAGGTTTTTTTTACATTGAGCGAACGAATTTCATAAAGTATCGAATTTTTAACATTTATGCAACTTAAGTAAGTGGACAAAATTAAAGAATAGTTTCGAGTTCAAACGCGGAACGCCCTTTGAAGTTCCGCCGCGCTTCGCCCGCAGATTCACGATAAATCGTGAACTCTGAACAGAGCGCAAACCTTTTTCT
>JALHNX010000101.1 GCA_022843305.1 Pyrinomonadaceae bacterium
TAAAATTTTGTATTTGAATTGTAATTGGCATAAGTTAATAATAAATTTAATAAGTAAAGAAACAGAATATTCTGTCTATCGCTAAATATAACGATAAATATCCAGAAATGTCAATAGCAAAATAAAAAACCATAAGGCTAAAGAGATTATAAGATATGTAAGTAGGTAGGTAAACAGGTAGTATAATGTTTAGTATTCCTTTATATTCCTTCTGAACACCAATGATACAAAATGAGAGAGACACTTAGATGTGCGAAGAAATCCAATGAGATTACGACGATTCCTGCAATATTGAAGATTATCAACATTGGAGATTGTATTGTGACGATCTATGCGATGGGGTATCGGAAAGAGATTATCAAAGAAAGGGAATTTGCATCAGGACATCAAAGATTTTCCGGATTGGGCGGAGCGCATAAAGTTCAAAGAGATTAAAGAGGGCATTGGGCGGTCGAAAATAAACTGCATTGGTGCTTAGATATTGGGTTTCGGGAAGATAATTGTCGAGTACGAGAAGCCAAATCAGCCGAGAATTTAGCTACTCTCAGACACATTGGAATAAATCTCTTGAAACAAGAAAAGAGTTGCACATGAGGAGTCGAAGGCAAACGCAAGAAAGCCTATTGGATGAAAATTATCTGCTCAAGGTGTTAAAATTTTAATGCGTTTGCCCTAAACATATTTGACTTAGGTAAGAATACTCCATATAATTCCTGTTAATTCGAGAATTTTGCGTTTTCATTGTTAGGTAGTTTGTGGCAATGAATTCCAATTTATATTGATTACCAATTATTTAAGTTACGTTTCGATAAAAAATGTTTTTAATCGAATCAAATGAGATAATTGTAGGTTAATAGCAAATTATTTATCGTTTGGATGAATCTTGTTTCTACAATTCTCTCCCGCAAATAATAAACATTTAAATAATCTCCTGTGCGATTGCTTTATTGAATAAGCATCAGGTAATGCGGTAGCACCGTCTCTTATTCAAGGAATTCAATTGTATTCCCGCGACTATTTCGCATTTTTACTTACTACTATTTCGAACTAAGTTGACAGTATTCATTGATATACCATTAATACTAAGCCGAACCGAGAAAAAAGCGTTTCATTTAATCTTCCGCGCGGAGGAATTGAAACTTTCGCTCCAAGAATTAAACCTTTCCGAATAAACACTTTAACGGTGAAAAAACATCCTGAAGGAAGTTTCTTTTTCGTAGTTATACAGTTGCCGGATTTAACTTCCCAAAGATCGACTTAATCCATTCGGAAAAATTTTTATAAAACATCCGTTCAAACCTATACTGCAATTAACAATCCGGCACCTGTTCCACGGACTATTTTTGAATTTTGATCAGTTCCTATTGTTAAAAATCACAGGATAATTTGAGAGCAAAAGAGGCTTTTCCGTCTGCGGACATCGCGTTTAGTCGAGGGAAAGGTTAAAGAAAAATCTGGATCAGATACATTATTTATGGACAAAACACGTCAAATACTCGGTGCTGTCGCGCTTGTTTTAGCCGCCGTTGTAATGCTCGGATTAATTTACCTGGAGGCTGCACCGGAAGCGGTCGTCAACAATGAAGCGAATCAATATTCGATAGAAAATGTCTATCGGCACATTGAAAATATTGCGTCCGCTCCGCGACCGGTCGGAACGGAAGATCATCGCCGAGCGAGAAAATATTTGGAAGACAGTCTGACAAAATTGGGAATTTCTCCCGAAACGCAATCGACGATAGCCTTTAATGCGCGGTCGGGAACGCCTTATCGCGCCGGATATGTTACGAATATTATCGGCAGAATAAAAGGAAACGGCGGCGGCAATACTATTTTGTTGGTGGCGCATTACGATTCAGTTTCGACAGGACCGGGCGCAGCTGACAACGCCTCGTCGGTCGCTTCGATACTCGAAACGCTGAGAATTCTGAAAACCGAGTCACCGGGCGAAAACGACGTTGCCGTTTTATTCAGCGATGCCGAGGAAGTCGGGACGCTCGGGGCGAAGGCGTTTATCAACGAAACACCGTGGCTGTCGAACGTGAAAGCGGTAATCAACCTGGAAGCGCGCGGTTCGAGCGGAGCCTCTTTGCTGTTTGAAACGTCGGAAAATAATTCCGGCTTAATAAAATCATACGGCGGCGCGGTCGCCTATCCGGTGGCAAGCTCGTTTTTCAGCGACGTTTACAAAATACTTCCGAACGACACGGATTTCACGGAATTCAAACTCAAGGATGTGAACGGGCTGAACACGGCGTTTATCGAGGAGATAAATAATTACCACACGGCGGCTGACAACGTAAAAAATCTCGATAAAAACAGCGTTTTCCAGCAAGGCGAGAATCTGCTGGCGATTGTGCGCGATCTAAGGAATAAAAATCTGACCGAAGCGACGGTGGGCGAGCAGGTTTTCTTCGATTTGTTCGGAAAAGTTGTCGTTCGTTATCCGGTCGGATTGGTTTTGCCTTTAATGCTCGCGGCTCTCGTTTTATATTTCGCCGCCGTTTACTTTGGTCGGCGCACCGAAAAGCTGACTTTGAAAGGCATCATCATCGGATTTTTCCTGTTTCTTTTCTACTTGCTGGCGGGAATAATTTTTTCGGTCTTGCTGGTCAAAATCATCGCGGTTTTCCATAAAGATTACGCGATGTTTATCACCGGCGACACTTACAACGCGGTTTACTACATCTTCGGAATAATGTGTCTGACAACCGCGCTGGCATTTGTTTTTTACGCGATTTTCGGGAAAAAGCGCACGCGCGACGATTTATTTTTCGGGGGGGCAACCCTCTGGCTGTTGCTGGCAATCCTGACGAGCCTCGTCCTACCCGGAACAAGTTACATCTTTACGCTCTCGTCAATCAGTGTTTCAACGACGAGTCTGATCGGCTTTTTGTGGAAAGACGAAACTTCGACGGATCTGAAAAATCTTTTGATTCCGCTTTTAGGAAGCTTCGTCGGCATCGTTCTGATAGGCGGCATTATCCGGCATTTAGTCTTAGGTTTAGGAGTCGGCTTGATTCCGGTCGGTGTCTTTTTTGTCGCGCTCACTTTCGGACTTTTGATTTACGCCGTTTTAATTCTCGAACGTAAAACGCGGCTGATAATCGGCGGTTTGCTTGCCACCGTCGGCATCGGGCTGATTATCTTGGGGCTGGCGACGACCACTTATTCGCCGGAAAATCCGCGTCAGACAAGTGTCTTCTGGGCGCTCGATGCTGACACTCAAAAGGCTTTCTGGGCGACCGAAGACCTTAATCCGAACGAATGGAACAAGGCGATCTTTGAAGGAAATTCGGGTGACACACAGCTGCCGCAGATTCTGCCGCAAAGCCGCCGATTTTTCCTGACCAAAGAAACAGCATTAAGCGATTTGGGGCTGCCGATACTCGAAAAAATCTCGGACGAAACAACCGGAGATTCGCGTCGGGTAAAATTCAAGCTCGCCTCGCCGAGTCAATCGCCTGTCATCACACTGGCAATCGAATCGGCGGCTGAAGTGACCGGTTTCGAGATGGATGGAAAAAATTTCTCGGGCGAAATCAGCACGCCCGAGAGACAAAAAACTCCGTGGGCAGTCAGGCTCTACGGCGTTCCGGCGGGCGGCGCGGAAATAGTTTTAACGCTGAAAACGACCGAACCGTTGAAAGTGAGAGTGATTACGCAGAATTACGGATTTCCGCCCTCGGCAAACCTCAGCATAAATTCGCGTCCGGCGGATTTGGTCGCCACGCCGATGCCTTTTAACGATTCCACTTTCGTCACAAAATTATTCGTTTTCTAAAAAGTCGAACAGCGAATGAAGTTAATTCCTTTAGAAAAAAACTGGCAGACGATAAACGAGCTTTTGGAAGATCGTGCCGCTGCATTTTCCGGCAAGGTGATTTATAATTTCCTGTCCGGCGAAAACACGGTTTCCGATTCGCTCGGATATGGCGAGCTGTATGCGCGGGCGCAATTGATCGCTTCTCATTTGCAGCGAAATTTCAATCGCGGCGACCGCATTTTACTGCTTTTTCCGCAAGACCATAATTACATCGCCGCGTTTTTCGGTTGTCTTTACGCGGGAATGATCGCCGTTCCGGCGTATCCGCCGCGAAATAATCGTCACTTCGGGCGCATCGAAGCCATCGTTCACGACGCGCAAGCGGCGGGTGCGCTGCTGACGACGACGATTGAAAACCGCCTCCGGCGAATGATGCCCGACAGCGCGTTGCTTCAGAGTTTGAAGCTGGTTAATACCGAGCTACTGACCGAAGCCGACGGCATCTGCCAGCCGGTTTCGCCGACCGAAGATGTCATCGCGTTTCTGCAATACACATCCGGCTCGACTTCCAATCCGAAAGGCGTGATCGTAACACACGGCAATCTGATTCAAAATCAGGAAATGATCCGCCGGCTTTTTCGCCAGACAAACGAATCGGTGATTCTCGGCTGGCTGCCCTTATATCACGATATGGGGTTAATCGGCAACGTCCTCCAACCGCTCTACGTCAACGCCGAATGTTACCTGATGAAGCCCGCGGAATTTATTCAAAATCCGTTGTCCTGGTTAAAAGCCGTTTCGACCCATCGCGCGACAACCAGCGGCGGACCTAATTTCGCCTACGAACTTTGTCTGAAACGAGTAAAAGAGAATGAAATTGCAACGCTTGATTTAAGCTGTTGGACGGTCGCGTTCAACGGCGCGGAACCGGTGCGCGCGGCGACTTTGGAGAATTTCGCAAGTATTTTCGAGGCTGCCCGATTCGACAAAAAAGCTTTTGTTCCGTGTTACGGACTTGCCGAAGCGACGTTGCTTGTGTCCGGCGGCGCGGCGGAACCGTTCAAAACGTTTGACGCTGTCGCGCTCGAACAAAACCGCGTCTTAAAGGCGGACGGCGACCGGGCGAAAGCGATTGTCAATTGCGGCGCACCTGCCGACGCGGTCGAGCTTGAAATCGTTAATCCGGAAACCGCCGCGCGGGCGCGAAAGGGCGAGATCGGCGAAATCTGGATCACCGCTCCGAGCGTCGCGCAAGGTTACTGGAATCGGGCGGAAGAAAGCGAAAAAACTTTTGCGGCACGCCTCGCATCGGGCGAAGAAACGCGCTATTTGCGAACCGGCGATCTCGGATTTTTGGACGACGGCAATTTGTTCGTGACCGGAAGAATTAAGGATTTAATCATCCTGAACGGCAGAAATCTCTACCCGCAGGACATCGAAAAATCAATCGAGCAAAGTCATCGCGCCTTGCGCCGCGAAGCGGGAATCGCGTTCGCCGGCGAAACGGAAAACGGCGAAAGACTGGTCGTTGTTCACGAGCTGGAACCACGCGCAAACTACGAGGCGAACGAGATTTTCGGCAATATTCAAAAGGTTTTAGCGGCGGAATTCGAGATTGCCGCCGCTGAAATAATTTTAATCAGGGCGGGAACTTTGCCGAAAACGTCGAGCGGCAAAAAACAACGTCGCGCCTGTCGCGCCGATTTTCTGAACGACCGGCTGGAAATCATCGAGAAATATTCCGCCAATCAAGTTTTCGGCGGAAAATCGAGTTCGGACGAGAGCGCGTCAAGCGACGAAGCGGCAGATTTCAACGGTTTCAAATCGCGTTTAAGAGAATTGGCGGCGCGAGTTTTGAAAATCGATCCGGCGCGGCTGAATGACGAAACTTCGCTTTTGGAATTCGGTTTGGATTCGCTCGCCGCGCTCGAATTGACCCACGCCGTCGGAGATTTTTTCAAAGTTGATTTGCCGGTTGCCGATTTGCTCGAAGCCGCCGATTTTGAGGCGGTTTGCCGAAGAATTCACGAGCTGACGGAGAAATCCGCATATAAAATCGAAAAAACCGGCGGCACGCTGGAAACGCCTTTGTCCGCCGGACAAAAATCGCTGTGGTTTTTACAGCAAATCGCGCCGGAAAACACGGCTTACAACCTGAATTTTCTGGCTTTCGTCAGAAACGCCGATTTCGACGCGGCTTTGTTCAAAAGAGCGTTTGAAAAAATCTCCCTCGCGCACGACAGCCTGCGCTCGACATTTTTCATGAAAGAAGGCGAGCCGCGACGAAAAATTCACGAACAACCGCGTGTCGAATGGCTCGAACAGACGTTTGAAGACAATGCGTGGGAAGAAGTTAAAAAACTGATCGAACACGAATTTCAAAAGCCGTTCGAGCTGGTCGAAGGACCGTTGCTGAGAGTCGGTTTATGGAAAATAGGGAACGGAGAAACGCTGTTTTCGATGAGTGCGCATCACCTCGTCGCCGATTTCTGGTCGCTGGCGTTGATTGTGAAACATCTGGGAAATTTTTACGGCGCGGGCGAAGACCACGAAATTGCGGGCGAATACGCGCAATTTGTCGCCGATGAGAAGATCTTTCTCGATTCGGAAGACGGAAAAAAAGCCGCCGCCTTCTGGCGCGGGCAATTGTCGGGCGAATTGCCGGTTCTCGAATTGCCGTTCGATTTTCCGCGTCCGGCGATGCAGACTTTTAACGGTGAAACGGCGCATTTCAGGATTGACTCCGCGACGGTCGAAAAACTGAAAAATCTGAGCCGCGACAGCCGGACGACGCTTTTCACGACGCTGTTGGCGGCTTATAAAGTTCTGCTTTACCGCTACACGAACCAGACGGATATAATCGTCGGAACGCCGACGGCGGGCAGGGAAAATCCGGCTTACCGGAATCTTGTCGGATTTCTTGTCAACCCGGTCGCGGTCAGAAGCTTTCCCGAAGCGCGGCTGAGTTTTATCGAATATTTGGCGAAAGTCAAAAATATGTTTCTCGACATTTTGAAAAACCGCAGTTTTCCCTTTCTCCAGGTCGTCGAAAACGCCGCGAAAACGATTGATCCGTCGCGCCCGCCGATTTTTCAAACGATGTTTATTTTGCAGCAGTCGCCACAGCGCGAACTATCCGACCTGACAAAGTGGGCGCAGGGCGAAGCGGGCGGAAAACTGGAACTCGGAAATTTGACGCTCGAATCGGTCGAAACGCCGCAAAAATATTCGCAATTCGATCTTTCGCTGATGATTGCCGCAGGTCGGGACGGAGAGCTGAGCGCGGCGATTCAATACAACAGCGATTTGTTCAAGCCGCAGACGATTGAGAGAATCGGGAGAAATTTCGGCAAACTGCTCGCTGCCATCGCGGAAAACGCGCGTCAATCAATCGCCGAACTCGACCTGCTCGACGAGCGGGAATATGAACAGGCAGTTTTCGGCTGGAACGCAACGGAGCGCGTTTACCAAAGCGACGCGCTGATTCACGAATTATTTGAAAAACAAGCCGCCGCTTCGCCGCAGAACATCGCCGTCAGCACCGGAAAGAAGCAGCTGACGTATCGCGAATTGAACGAGCAGGCGAACGCGTTGGCGGCATATCTGCGAAAACGCGGCGTTGTCACTGAAGACTGCGTCGGCGTGTGTCTCGACCGGACGGAGAAATTAATCGTTGTTTTGCTCGGAATTTTAAAAGCGGGCGCGGCATATATTCCGCTCGACCCGGCTTATCCGAAAAATCGTCTGGATTTGATGCTGGCTGATTCGGGCGCGAAATTCGTCGTCATCGAAAGCCGTCGGCGCGGTTTCGCACCGTCTTTTTCGGAAATCATCGAACTTGATGCCGTCGCGGACGAACTTCAAAAAGCCGCAAACGAAAATTCGGCAATCGTCGTCAATGCCCGATCTCTCGCATATATCATTTACACTTCCGGTTCGACCGGACAGCCCAAGGGAGTCGCCATCGAGCATCGCAATGTTTGCGCTTTAATTGATTGGGCGAAAACGGTTTATTCGAGCGAGGATACGAAAAAAGTTCTGGCTTCGACCTCGATTTGTTTCGATTTGTCGGTGTTTGAAATCTTTTTCACGCTCAGCCGCGGCGGGCAAATTCACCTTGTCGAAAACGCGCTCGAACTGATAAGTGCCGAAAATCTTTCGGACGTAACGCTGATTAATACAGTGCCGTCGGCAATGATCGAATTATGCCGCCACGAAAAAATTCCGGCGGCGACGCGAATCATCAATCTGGCGGGTGAGCCGTTGTTAAGCCATCTTGTCGAAAAGGTTTACGCCAACCGGCAAATCGAGCGTTTGTATAATCTTTACGGACCATCGGAAGACACGACTTATTCGACTTTCGCGCTGATAGGGAAAAATGAAACGCGGAATCCGGTGGTCGGCAAGCCCATCAGCAACACGACCGTTTATCTGCTCAATGAACGAGGTCAACCCGTTCCTCTCGGCGCGGTCGGCGAAATTTATCTCGGCGGCGACGGCGTGACGCGCGGTTATTTTAACCAGCCTCACCGGACGGCGGAAAAATTCGTTCCCGACCACCTGAGCGGCAAAAGCGGAGCGCGGTTGTATAAAACCGCCGATTTAGCCAGATTTTCCGAAAACGGCGATTTGATTTTCCTCGGCAGAAGCGATCATCAGGTTAAAATTCGCGGTTTCCGCATTGAACTCGGCGAAATCGAAACGCTGCTCGGTCGGCATCCGGCGGTTAAGGAAAACATCGTGACGGCGCACGTTTCCGAAAACACGAGCGAAAAGTCCATTGCCGCTTACGTTGTGCCGAACGACGGCGCGGCATCCAAATCCGCGCTTCAAGCATATCTCGGCGAGCATCTGCCGGCGTATATGATTCCCGCGAACTTTGTTTTTCTTGAGGCACTGCCGCTGACACCGAACGGGAAAATTGACCGGAAAAGTCTGCCCGCGCCGGTCGAAGCCGAAACGCCCGCCGCCGATTTTTTACCGCGCACGCCGGTTGAGGAAATAGTCGCAAACGAGCTGGCGGGAATTCTCGGCGGGAAAAACATCGGCATTTATGCGAACTTTTTTGAACACGGCGGGCATTCGCTGTCGGCGACGCGGGCGGCTTATCGTCTGCGGCAGGTCTTTCAGGTTGAAATTCCGCTGCGTGTGATTTTTGAACGACCGACCGCCGCCGCGCTGGCGGCATATATCGAGCAGGAGGTCGAAGGCGGAAAAAAAACCTCGCTTCCGCGCATCGAAAAAATCACGGAAAAAAGACCTCTGCGGCTCTCGTCCGCGCAAAGAAAGCTGTGGTTTATCGAAAAACTCCGTCCTCTTTCCGCCGCTTACAATGTCGCGGCGGCTTTGCGGCTCAATGGCAATCTCGACGTTGAAGCGATGAGCAAGGCTTTCGAAGACATCATTAATCGTCACGACAGTTTTCGGACGCGGTTTGTCGAAATTGACGGCGAACCGTTTCAGGTCATTGATGACGCGACGCGTTTCGAGCTTGAAGTCGAAAATCGTCTCGACTCGGAAGATCCGCTCGCGGAAGCAAACGCCGAAGCGCGGCGCGGGTTCGATTTGAGCGCGGGCGGATTGCTTCGCCTGAGATTGTGGCGAACGAAGCCGGACGAGTATATTTTACTGCTCGTGATGCATCACATCATCACCGATGGCTGGTCGTTGGGGGTCTTGGTCAAAGAGATAAAACGCGAATATGAAAGACAGCTCGCAGGTGCGCCGGCGAGCGCGGAAAAAGAGGCTCTGCAATATGGCGATTACGCCGAATGGCAGGCAAAGCGGATAGAAAACGGCGATTTATCGGGGCAAATCGAGTTCTGGAAAAAAAAGCTCGAAGGAATAACCGGCAAAATCGAGCTGCCCGCCGATTATGAGCGACCTGCCGAGCCGACCTTTAAGGGCGCGAAAATTCCGCTGCGAATTGCCGGCGCGACCGTCGCACGTCTCAGGCAAATCGAGCGCGGCGAAGGCATCACGCTATTTATGCTGCTCGTTTCGGCACTTAATATTCTGCTGCGCCGCTACACGGGCGAAACGGACATTTGCGTCGGCATTCCGGTCGCCAGCCGCCTTCACCGCGAAACGGAACATATTATCGGCTTTTTCGTCAATTCGCTGGTTATCAGAACGAAATTCGATAAAGATGAGACCGTCCATTCGCTGATTCGGAAAACTGCGAGTAACGCCGTTGAAGCCTACTCGAATCAAGAGCTTCCGTTCGATGTTTTGGTCGAAAACCTGCCGCTGGCGCGTGAAATCAGCCGCAATCCGGTGTTTCAAGTCGCCTTCTCGCTCCAAAACGCGCCCGCCGAACGGCTGTCTTTGCCGGGCATCGAATGCGAGTATATCGAAATTGATACCGAAACCTCGAAATTCGATTTGACCTTCGATTTAAGAGAAACCGAAAACGGGCTGGAAGGCTCGCTCGAATACGCCGTTGACATTTTCAGCGCGGCGACCGCTGATGAATTGGCAAAACATTTCGCGGCAATTGCGGAGTTGATGGCTGAAAATTTATCGCTGTCGGTTGCCGGTTTTCCGGTTTTGTCGCAATTGGAAATCGAAGAGTTGAAACAGCTTCCGAATGCCGCGCCAAGCGATTATCCCGCCGATCTTTCGCTCGGCGAAATTTTCACGGCGACGGCGGAAAAATTTCGGTCGGCAACGGCTCTGGTCTGGGAAGGCGGCGAAATGACCTACGGCGAGCTTGACGAAAAATCGAACGCGCTGGCAAATTATCTGCGCCGCGCTGAAATCGCCGTCGGCGACTGTGTCGCGGTCGCCATCAGCCGTGCGCCGGAAGCGATCATTTCGATGCTCGGAGCTTTGAAAGCGGGCATCGTTTACGTGCCACTCGACCCGTCGTTTCCGGCGGAACGAATAAATTATATTCTTTGCGACACCGGCGCGAAAATGCTTTTAACGCTCGATTCCGAGCTTGAAAATTATGAAAAGCCCGCCGCCGCGAAAATCGTTCGCACGGCGGCGATTTTAAGCGATGAAAGCCTTTCGAAACGCCCGTCCGGCATCAGCGTGAGAGCCGAAAACGCGGCGTATGTGATGTATACTTCCGGTTCGACCGGGCAGCCGAAAGGTGTCTGCGTGACGCACCGGAACATTGCGCGGCTCGTTAAAAACCAGAATTACGTCAATCTGGACGAATCCGAAGTCATTCTCCAGCTCGCGCCGCTTTCGTTCGACGCTTCGACCTTTGAAATCTGGGGCGCACTGCTCAACGGCGGCAGACTCGCGCTGATGCCCGGCGGATTTTCAAGCGCACAGACCATCGCCGGGGCGATTGCCAAATTCCAAATCACCACGCTTTGGCTGACCGCCGGACTGTTTCATTTGATGATTGACGAAGAGTTTTCCGCGCTGGCGAATCTCAAACAACTGTTAGCGGGCGGCGATGTTTTGTCCACCGCGCACGTCAATAAGTTTCTGGAAAAAGCGGGCGGAAAATGCACACTCGTCAACGGTTACGGTCCGACCGAAAATACGACCTTCACGGCTTGTTTTCCGATAACGAAGCCGGTTGACGGACGCAGCGTGCCGATTGGTAAAAGCATCTCCAACACCCGAATTTACATCGTTGACGAAAACTTGGAGATCGTTCCGCGCGGTGTCGTCGGCGAATTAGTGGCTGGCGGCGACGGCGTTTCAAACGGCTATCTAAACAAACCGCGCCTGACCGCCAAATCGTTCGTTCCAAACCCGTTCGACGGCAAAAACGGCAGCAGACTTTATCGCACGGGCGATTTGGCGCGGCTTTTGCCGGACGGCGCAATCGAATTTGTCGGAAGAAAGGACGAGCAGGTTAAAATCAGCGGCTACCGCATCGAACCGGCGGAAATAGAAGCCGTTTTCCGGCTTCATCCTTCGATCAGTCAGGCGGTCGTCGTCATCGAGGAAAACGATTTCGGCGAAAAAATTCCGGCGGCTTTCGTTAAAACCGCCGCCGGCGACGAAGCGGATATTGACGACTTAAAAGCGTTTTTGAGGAAAAAACTTCCGGCTTATATGATTCCGGCGAAAATCGCGGCGGTCGGCGATTTTCCGCTCAACGCGAATGGCAAAATCGATAAAAAAGCGTTGGCTCGGATAGCGAAAATGAACGTTTCCGAAAAATTTCAAGCTCCGCGAACCGAGCTTGAAATTGCCGTTGCGGAAATCTGGAAAAATTTGCTGGCGAAAGATGAAATCGGACTGGAAGACGATTTTTTCGAGCTGGGCGGGCATTCGCTTCTGGCAACGCGGCTCGCGGCAGCGTTGAAACGCGATTTGGCGGTCGAAATTCCGATCATCAAAATTTTTGAAAACCCAACCGTGCATCTGCAAGCCGCAATGATTGCCGTGCAGAAAAAAAACAGCGGCGCGGCGGTCGGCAACAAGCCGATTAAGGCGATCCGCCGCGGAAGCAAAAATATCGAATCCTTGTTGAGCGAGGTCGGCGAAACCGCCCGCACACTCAAACAATGAAACGGCTGAAAAAACAAGTCGGATTTAAAAGGCATAATTGAAATGAACACGATTTTTGAAAAAATTTCCGCCATGTCGGCAGCAGAACAAGCGATTCTGGAAAGAAAAATTTTCGACGAAGGCAGCGCAGATTTTAATATTTTCCCGCTTTCGACAGCGCAGGAAAGACTTTGGTTTTTGTCGCAGTTCGAGCCGGACGATCCGGCTTACAACATCTCGGCAGCGATTAAATTGACGGGCAATCTGAACCTTGAAATCTTCGAGCGAAGTTTTGCGCGAATCATCGAACGCCACGAAATTCTCCGCACGTCGTTTCACTCGCTCAACGGCAGACCGATTCAAATCATCCATAACGATTTCGAGTTCGGCATCGAAAAAATCACGCTCGCTACGCCGGAAAACACCACGGAAAAAGTGCTCGAAATCGCTTCCGCCGAAGCGCGAAAGCCGTTCAATCCGGAAAAATTTCCGCTGCTTCGCGGACTGGTCGTGGAATTATCGGCGGACGTTCATTTCGCAGTCGTCACGCTTCATCACATCGTGGCGGACGGCTGGTCAATGAGCGTATTGATTAACGAGCTGACCGCGCTTTACGCCGCCGCGCTGTCCGGCGAACCGGCGAACATACCGGATTTGCCAATTCAATACGCCGATTACGCGGTTTGGGAAAAGGAAAACCTCAAGGAGGAAAACCTGACCGTCGCGCTCGACTACTGGAAGAAGAAATTAAGCGGACATTTGCCGGTTTTGCAATTGCCGACCGATTATGTCAGACCGGCGATTCAAAAGACGGAAGGCATCAGACATCCGGTTGTTCTTCCGGCGCGGCTGACAGCGGATATAATAGCTCTCGGAAAGCGCAAAAACGCGACTTTGTTTATGGTTTTGCTGGCGGCACTGAAGGCTTTGCTGTATCGTTACACGAATCAGGAAGACATCTGCGTTGGAGCCTCGATTGCGGGCAGAACGCTGGCGGAAACCGAGGATTTAATCGGATTTTTTCTCAATACGCTCGTGATGCGGTCGCAACCGTCGGGCGATTTGAAATTTTCCGAATTTCTTGCCGCCGTGCGTCAAACTTCGTTCGAGGCTTTTGAAAATCAAGCCGTGCCGGTTGAAATGTTGCTCGAAACGCTCGAAGTCGAAAGAAACGCGAGCCGCAACCCGCTTTTTCAGGTTTTGTTTATCCTGCAAAACACGCCGCCGGTCGAATTAAAGCTCGGCGAGCTGAAGATTGAGGAAGTTCATCTCGACACGAAAACGTCGAAATTCGACATAACTTTCGATTTCGCCGAAAAAGACGGACGCATCGAAGGCTGGATCGAATACGCGACGGCTTTGTTCGAGCCGCCGACGATTGAGCGATTAGCCGCGCATTTTCGTCAATTTCTTGAAACAGTGGTGCACGATGCCGAACAAAAGATCGGCGAAATTGATTATCTGACGGCAGAGGAAAAGCGGGAACTCGACGCTTTTCAAAACGCGCCGAAAAATGCCGCCGCCGATTTTGGTCTTCATCAATTCGTCAGCCGAAAAGCGACCGAGATGCCGGACGCGGCGGCGTTGAAATTCGGTCAAGCCACGTTGACCTACAGCGAACTCGATACGCGGTCGAACCGTTTGGCGAATTACCTTCGCGAGTCGGGCGTTAAGCCGGGTGATCTGGTCGGTGTCATATTGAAACGTTCGGTTGAACAAATCGTTTCGATTATCGGAATCTTAAAAGCCGGTGCGGCTTACGTGCCTGTCGAACCGAATTCGCCGCCCGAAAGAACCGCATATATTATCGAAAATTCGCGCGTCGAAGTTTTATTGACCGAAACTAACGAAGCCGTTTCGCCGGACGCGACGGTTAAAATCATCAATATCAAAGCCGATGCCGAAAAAATCGCCGCCGCCGGGAGCAAATCGCTTAATCTCACGATAAGTCCCGAATTTCCGGCGTATATCATCTACACTTCCGGCTCGACCGGCAAACCGAAAGGTGTCGTCGTCCAGCACAGGGCGATTGTCAATTTCGCACTTTTCGCGGCGGATTATTACGAGATCAACGCTTCCGACCGCGTTTTGCAGTTTGCTTCCTATAGTTTCGACGCGAGTCTCGAAGAAATATTTGCCGCCTTTGCCGCCGGTGCGATGCTGGTGCTGCGCGACGAAGAAATGATTTCGACCGTCGAAAACTTCCGGCAAAAATGCGTGGAAGAAAAAATTACCGTTCTCGATTTGCCGACGGCTTACTGGAACGAACTGCTGGCGGGCGAGCGCATCGAGTTTCCCGATACGGTCAGGCTCATCATTATCGGCGGCGAAAAGGTTCAGATCGGTCAGGCGCGGCGTTGGCAGGAGATGACGGGCGGGAAAATCCGGCTCGTTAATTCCTACGGTCCGACCGAAGCGACGGTGGTTGCCACCGTTTACGAAATCAACTCCCGCGAGCCGCTTTCGACGCGGCGGGAAATTCCCATCGGACGACCGGTTTCCGGTGCACAGGCGGTTATCTTGGATAAGAACCTGAAACCCGTGCCGGTCGGCGTAACGGGAGAATTGTTTGTTGGCGGCAATAATCTCGCGCTCGGTTACGTTCACGACGCGCGCCTGACGGCTGAAAAATTTATTCCGAATCCGTTTCAAAACGCGCCGGGCAAAAGATTATACCGGACAGGCGATGCCGCGCGTTTTCGGGCAGACGGCGAAATCGAATTCTGCGGCAGAACGGATAATCAGGTGAAAATTCGCGGTTTCCGCGTCGAGCCGGGCGAAATCGAAAACTTTCTGCTGGCGTGCGAAGGCATCGAAAACGCGGCGGTGATTTGCGAGCCTTTGAACGGCTTCAACCGTCTCGCCGCCTTTTTTACCGAATCTTCGGAACCGCCGGTCGAAACCGCCGCGCTGCGCGCCGAACTTCGACAGTTTTTGCCCGAATTTATGATTCCGTCGGTTTTCGTGAGGCTCGACAAAATGCCGCTGACGGCGAACGGCAAAGTTGATAAAACCGCGCTTCGGTCACTCGACAAAACCGGTTTTTCCGAAACGCGCGAATTTGAAAAACCGGCGACCGAAACGGAAACGACGCTTGCCGCCGTCTGGAGCGAAATCCTGCAAACCGGCGAAATTGACAGAAACGATAATTTTTTCGATCTCGGCGGTCATTCGCTGCTCGGCACACGCGTCATCTCGCACGTTCGTCACAAATTCGCGATTGATTTGCCGCTGCGCGCGCTGTTCGAGTCGCCGACGCTCGCCGGACTCGCAAAACGGATCGAAGAAGCGTGCGGAGAACAGCCGGAGAAACAGC
The DNA here is from genome assembly GCA_022843305.1 of Pyrinomonadaceae bacterium. Classification (GTDB taxonomy): domain Bacteria; phylum Acidobacteriota; class Blastocatellia; order Pyrinomonadales; family Pyrinomonadaceae; genus JAFDVJ01. The sequence continues at coordinate 15,546 of JALHNX010000101.1, forward strand.
TTCCGCCGATTCTGAAACTGGAGCATCACGCGCCCGTGCGGCTTTCGTTCGCGCAGGAAAGATTGTGGTTCTTGCAGCTTCTGTATCCTGATAAATACGCTTACAACGTGATTCGCCCGATCAGATTTCGCGGAAAGCTCGACGTTTTCGCGCTCGAAAGAGCGTTGACGAAACTGATCGAACGGCACGAAAGCTATCGCTCGGTTTACCCGCGTATTGACGGACTCGGTTATATCAAAGTAAATCCGCCCGCGCCGATCGCGCTCGAACAAGTTGATTTAAGTCATTTGCCCGAAGTCGTGCGCGAGGAACAACTTTCGGATTTGATACACCGCGCGGGGCAAACGCCGTTCGACGTAGTGAACGGTCCGCTCTGGCGTTTGAAACTTTACCGGATGGCGGAAGAAGACGCGCTGCTTTTGTTTACCGAGCATCATCTGGTTCACGACGGCTGGACGGAAGGGCGTTTGGTGGCGGAATTTTTGCTGCTTTATCAAGGAGAAGTCGAAAACAAACCCGCGAATCTGGCGGAATTGCCGGTTTCTTATCGCGATTTTGCCGTTTGGCAGCGGAAATGTTTTGAAGACGGCTTGTTCGACGAGCAAATCTCTTACTGGAAAAATAAACTGAGCGGCAAGCTGCCCGAACTTTCTCTGCCGACGGATCGCCCGCGAACGGCGGTTGAAACATTCAACGGCGACACTCTGACGCGCTTTCTTTCGCCCGAACTCACCCGTCGTTTGAACGATTTCGCGCGCGCGCGCGATGCGACGCTTTATATGATTCTGCTTTCCGCGTTCGCCGTTCTGCTGCACCGCTACAGTCGTCAGAACGATATTCTGATCGCCACTTCGATCGCCGGACGAAACAAGTTCGAGCTTGAAAACCTGATCGGCTTTTTTGTCAACACGCTGCCGATGCGAAACGATTTGTCGGGCGATCCGTCCTACGCGGAATTTCTCGAACGCACGAAAAAACTATGCTTCGAGGCGTTTGCCCAGCAGGACGCGCCGTTCGAGAAAATCGTCGAAATCATTCAGCCTGACCGCACATTAAGCAAGCAATCGCTCTTTCAGGTGATGCTCGTTCTGCATAACGCGACAAGTCCCGATTTGATTCTTCCCGGAATGGAGGTCGAATCGCTCCGAACGCATAATTCGACCGCGAAATTCGATTTACTGTTTCACCTGCGCGAAGAACCCGCCGGAATCCGGCTGGCGATGGAATACAGCACGGAATTATTTAACGAGGACACGATCAGCCGGATGCTCGAACATTTTGAAAATCTGCTCGTTTCCGCGCTGGACGATAAATCAGCGAAAATCTCGCGTCTCAATCTTTTAAGCCGCGAGGAACGAACGAAGCTTTTATTCGACTGGAATCGAACGACGCGCGAATACGATTTTTCGCAATCTATCGCCGAACTTTTTGAAAAACAGGTCGCTTCGATGCCGGACGCGGTTGCCGTCGAGTTTAAAAAAGAATCGCTCACTTATCGTGCGCTGGACGCGCGCGCCAATCAGCTTGCCGGCTTTCTTTTCCGGCAAGGTGTCCGACCGGAAACGCGGGTCGGCATTTGTTTGAAACGCTCGCCGGAAATGATTTGCGCCGTGTTGGCGGTTTTGAAATGCGGCGGCGTTTACGTGCCGCTCGATGCGAGCTACCCGAACGAGCGAATTTCCTATATTCTCGACGATGCCGAAGTGAAGCTCTTAATTACGGAAGAATCGCTCCTGCCGAATTTGCCCGAAAATCTGCCCTCGCCGCTCGTTCTCGACCGCGAAGCCGACGTAGTTTTCGCCGGTTCGACGAACCGGCATCCGGGCATCGCCGACGAGCGGAATCTCGTTTACATAACTTATACGTCCGGCTCGACCGGCAAACCGAAGGGCATCGGAATGACGCAACGCTCGCTGCTCAATTTGCTGGCTTGGATGCTCGCCACCACACGGCTTCCGGCGCGCGCCAAGACGCTTCAGTTCGCTTCGTTGAGTTTTGACGTTTCGTTTCAGGATATTTTTTCGACGCTGCTTTCCGGCGGAACGCTTCTGCTGATTACCGAGGACGAAAGGCAGGACATTAAAGGTTTGGCGAAGATTATCGCGCGCGAAGGCGCACACCGGCTTTTTATTCCGGCGGTCGCTTTGCAGCAGCTTGCCGAGGGCTTTTGCGAATTGGAGAATCGCGGCGCGGTTTTATCGAAGGTGATTGCCGGCTCGGAACAGCTGCAAATCACCCCGAAAATTGCGCAAATGTTTGCCGAACTGCCGAACGCGCGTTTGCATAACGAATACGGACCTTCCGAAGCGCACGTCGTTACCGAGCTGGAAATGACGGGCGACCCGGAAACTTGGATTAAGCGTCCGGCGGTCGGCAAACCTATTTCCAACACCGGAATTTATATTCTCGATCGTCATCTCGAACCCGTGCCGACCGGCGTTCCGGGCGAATTGTATATCGGCGGCGAAGGCGTTGCGCGCGGCTATCTGACTTTGTTCGAATTGACGGCTGAAAAATTTATTCCCGATCCTTACGCCGAAAAACCCGGCGCCCGGATGTATAAAACGGGCGACACGGCGCGTTTTCTGGCGGACGGCGACATCGAATTTCTCGGACGCTCGGATTTTCAGTTAAAGGTGCGCGGTTTTCGTATCGAACCGGGCGAGATAGAAATTATCCTCGTCCAATCGCCGGAAATTTCCGAAGCGGTCGTGACGGCTTACGAATACTCGGAATTCGACAAACGTTTGGTTGCCTACGTCGTCCCGAAAAACAGTCACGCGCCCGAACCGTCCGCCCTGCGCGAATATCTGAGGGCAAAGCTGCCGGATTATATGATTCCGTCGGCGTTTATCTTTCTCGATAAAATTCCGCTCAACACAAACGGCAAAGTAGATCGGAAAAACCTGCCCGCGCCCGACCGATACGCCGCCGCCTCAGGGCGCGAATATGCCGCGCCGGAAACCGAACTGGAAAAATTCGCCGCCGGCATCTGGCAGGAAATAATCGGGTTGGAAAAAATCGGCATTGACGATAATTTCTTCGACCTCGGCGGTCATTCGCTGCTCGCGATGCAGGTCGTCTCGCAATTGTCCGATTCACTGGAAACCGACATTCCGCTGCGAATTATCTTCGAGCATCCGACGATTCGCGAATTGTGTGCGGAATTAACAACTTTTGAAGCGAAAAGCGGCGATTTTGAAACGATTGCGCGCTTAACCAACCGTTTGAACGCAATGTCGAACGAAGATGTCGAAGCTTTGCTCGGCAGTATGAGTATTTGAAAAAAAGCAGGAAGGCAATATGTATATTACCCGAGGACAGAAAGAATATTACGAAAAAAACGGCTACCTGATTTTCGCCGATTTAATTTCGCGCGGCGAGCTGGAAGTTCTGAGGAACGAAGTAACGAAGCTGACGATGGAAAAGTCCGACCGGCTTATTCCGGAAAAAAGCGGCGCGGTCAGAACGATTTTCGCGCCGCACCACACGTCCGAAGTAATGCGCCGCTTGATTCGGCTGCCGCCGATTCTCGAAACCGCGAAATCGCTGTTGGAAACCGACGTTTACCTGCATCAATTCAAAATCAACTGTAAAGTTGCGCTCGAAGGCGAGCAGTGGGAATGGCATCAGGATTTCTTGTATTGGAACAAGGAAGACGCGATGCCGTTGCCGCGGGTGCTGACCGCCGCCGTTTTTCTCGACGACGTGGACGACTTTAACGGTCCGATGCTGATTGTCCCCGGCTCGCATCTCGAAGGTATGATCGAGGTCGAAGCGCACGGTAAATACGCGCCCAACGGGACACCGAAAGAACCGTCGTGGATGACGACGCTGACGGCTGATCTCAAATACAAGATAGATCAGCAGATTCTTTCCGGCTTGCTCAAAAAATCCAGAATCTTGTCGGTCAAAGGCAGTGCCGGACTCGTTCTGTTCTTTCACGGGAATCTTTTTCACGCCTCGTCACAGAATTTAAGCTGCATTGACCGCCAGAGCATTTTCATCAGCTACAACAGCATTGAAAACAGGCTCGGAGCGAAGGAAAATCCGCGTCCCGAATTTATCGCAAGCCGTGATTTTACGATTCTCGACCCGGTTAGCGACGACGCTCTGCTCGAATTTGCCGATTAACGTTTAATCATTCCGAACCCAAAATGAGCCTTTCCCGGACAAAAAAAGAATTACTGGCAAAACTGCTTGAGAAGGAAGGAATTGCCGATAAGGATTGGCGGCGGATCGCTAAACAGCCGCCGCGCGACCGCTATTCACTTTCAGACGCACAGCGGCGAATATGGTTTATCGAACAATTACAGCCCGGAAACGCCGCTTATAACGTGCCGGTTGTGTTGCATCTGAACGGCAAGCTCGATGCCGAGGCTCTGCAAAAAGCCTTTGCTTCGGTCATCGAACGCCACGCCGCACTGCGCACGCGATTCACGGAAATCGAGGGCGAGCCTTTTCAAATCATCGAGCCGCGAATTGATTTTAAGTTGGC
>JALHNX010000102.1 GCA_022843305.1 Pyrinomonadaceae bacterium
TTTAGGATACTTTCCGAATGTGCGTGCCGAAACTCAGGTAGCAAAGAATGACGCGGACAAGCAAAAACCATCCCGTCTTTCATCCTACCAATGGACGTGAGGGCGAAACAGCGACTTTCTTATCGCGGGGTCTGGTTTCCCTTAGCTTATGTGGTGGCGGTTTCGCCCCACGTCATCTCAATCGTTAGGCAAATATGCAGATTGCTTGTCGATGATGAGAGATGGTCTGCCGATAAGTGCAGACAAATTGCCGATGAGGTAAGAACACTTGCCGACGAGTGCAGATGACTTGCCGGTTGGTTAAGAACGGTTGCCGATTGGTTGAGATGACTTGCCGATGAGTTGAGACGATCTGCCGATTGGTGCAGAAGGCTTGCCGATGTTTTCGGCTTTAGATCATTTAGGTTGTGTTGACATCTGATAAATTGCCACTAGCTTCAGCTAGTGGGATGTTTGAGAAAGAAAGCTTTTGGCTTTAGCCGAATAACAAAGAATAATTTTCCGAATCAGCTTTAGCTAAAGGTAAAAGGATGATTGATATTTATCTGAAATTCGGCTAAAGCCCAAAGCCTTCTTGAATAATTACCACTAGCTAAAGCTAGCGGCAATTTATGAAATGTCAACAGACTTTAACCAAGGAGATTAATAATATGAGTTCAAAGACAAAAAGTTCGACTAAAAAGGCAGAATCTAAAAAGACCTCATCGAATAAAAAAACGGCATCCGCTAAAAAGACGGCATCGGTTAAAAAATCGGTATCCGCCGCGATGCGTTTGGACGCGGCGTTGACATTGACGCTCGCGCAGGCATCGCTCGAAGCCTACAACGATTTTTTGTATCGCAATTATACGCCTAATCTGACCGGCTACACATTTATCGGCAGATTTACGGGCTGGGACAGCTTTTTTTCGATTTCGGGAAGTGAAGAGAAATTCGGCTTGATATTCAAGTCGCAGACCGTCGCCAACCGTTTCATCGTGGCTTTTCGCGGAACTGCTTCGGATTTGGACGCGCTCGAAGACCTTTATACCGGCTACTCCACTTTCAAGCCGTATCGCAACTCGGTTTCGCCGACACCGAACGATGTCTGCGCCGGCTTCAACGGAATCTACTCGACGAAGGGCGGCTCGATGAACGGGACAATGCAGCAGCAAATCTTCGGTCTGCTCGCGTCGCAGCAGTTGGCTGAGGTTTATATTACCGGACACAGCCTCGGCGGATCTTTATCACATCTTTTTACGCTCGATATGCGCGTCAGTTTGCCTAACGTAAATATTCAGACGATCAATTTTGCCAGCCCGAAAGTCGGCGGAACCAACTGGAGCAAAGCCTGCGCCAACGCCGGCGCGACACAAAAAATTATGCGGGTCATTAACTATTGGGACATCGCGCCGCACTACCCGCTCTCATTTGATATTTTCGACAAATATGTTTCTGTCGGGGCAGAGTTTCAAACGGCGTTTTACGGAAACGATTATTACTTGCATCTTATCTCGTGCCACCGTCTGCTGAACCTTCAGTTGGTGCTGAAAAATTGTCTGCCGCTGAACCCGCAGATTTGGGTCGGAACTTTCAATGATCAGGGAGACAAAACCTATGTCATGCAAAGTACCGCGCCGCCCAATGTTTCAAATGATAAGCTGCTCGCTAAACTCCGCGAATTGAAGGAAATCGAACACTCGATGCGCGAAGCCGAAAGCCGCTCTGAGCCTTTTATTCAGAGCTAGTTCAGTTAATCCAAGCCGTTTGTTCGCCGACGATAAGGCTTTGCGTTCAGTGAGACAACCAATTTAACAAAACCGCTTCCTGTTTGTGCAGGGCGTTTTCAGGTTTGGCATCTTTTATTTTGGTCATCGGGTATTTGAAGAACACGCCGACTTCTTCTAAAACGCCTTTTTCGTTGCGCTGTTTGGCTAAATCCAAACATCTGGCGATTTCGATGGCGAGCGGTGCGGCTAAAATAGAATCTTTGCAGAGGAAATTTACTTTTAACTGCATCGGTTGTCCGAGAAAACCTGTCAGATCGATGTTGTCCCACGCTTCTTTGTTGTCTTTGCGCGGGCGGTAGTAGCGGATGTCAACGATGTGGTCTTCGACTGTGTAGCCGAGAATATCTTCCAAAAGCGAGCTTTTTGTTTTGACTTTTGACGCAAGCGAATCGGCATTGGAAAGCGCGAGTCCGTCGCGGTTGCCCAAGATGTTGGTCGAATACCAGCCTTCGACTTTGAGCGCGCGTGTTTTGAACGCCGGTGCAAGCACGCTTTTGATCATCGTCTGTCCGGTTTTGCCGTCTTTACCGGCGAGCGGAACGCCTTGTTTTTCGGCAAATTCGATGAGCGCGGGAATGTCGGCGGCGACGGATGGCGTGAAATTTCCGTAAGGCACGTTTTCAGAAATCGCCGCGTAGGCGTAAAGCATCGCGGGTGAAATTTCTTTCGCGTTTTCGTCCAAAGCCTTTTCAAAACCGGCGAGCGAATTGAAAATCTCGTTGCCTTCGTCGGCGAGCTTTTCGGTCGAAGCGAGATTTATCACGACCGCCGAATCGCAAGACTTTTTGAATTCGCGCAAATCGGCTTGGATCTTTGCGATCGTTTCGCGGTGCGAATTGGTTTTCGATAGTTTGTTTTCGCCTTCGATATTGGCGAGGAATTCCTTGTTTTCAACGGCAAGCCACGGTTTGATTTTTCGCAATTCTTCTTCGACCGCGACGAATTGTTTATGCGTCAAAACGTCGTGTTCTTCGGCGGCTTTGGCGAGATGTTCGCCGAACAGATCCCAGCCCGCGAAAACGATATTTTCGTAGGCGGCTAAATCCTTGATTAATTCCGCGTCCAAATCGGCGAGCGGCAAACCTTCCGTGCCGATCCTGCCTTTTTTGAGAAGTTCGATGCCGGCGACCATCGTCGTGCCGACTGCGCCGCCTAATCCGATAACTGCTATGCCGAGTTTTCTGCTGTTCATAAAAACTTTGATTTTACAACAAAAATAGTTAAGCCACGAACAAACACGAAACAACCCGGATAATTTCGCAGAATCGGTTTGAAAACTCAATAGATAATGAAAATCGGGAATTATCAACCGGCAATTATCAAATATCAATTATTAGTTCGGGTAACAATCGTTTATTAACCTCTGAAATAATTGATATTTGATAATGAATAATTGAAAATTGCGGTTTTCATCGCTAATCATTTAAGTTCTCAAACCGATTGCAGGCAAACAAGCGCAAACGCGGAGCGCGGACAAAATTTGTCCGCGCTCCGCGTTTGTTCGTCGGTTACATCTTTTGGAGATTTTGATCGGGAGAACGAGATTTGAAGACAGAAAACCTCGTCATTTGAAATCTCAATCTCCGTTCGTAAACAAACGCTTGATTACCGCTGGCTCCAGATTTCGAAACTGCCCCAGATTTCGTCAATGACCTTTTCGTTGGCGGCAAACTTTTCTTCGTTTTCGCAAACGAGAATCATAATGTAGTTGTCCGAGATGTCCGTGCCGACCAAAACGCGGGCTTTGTTTGATTTGCCCTGATTTTTAATTGCCGCATCAACGATCGAATAAAGTTCGCTTTCGGCTCTCGGTGAACCCATTGTGGCGGTGCCCGTGCCTTCCGACATTTCTACCATAAATTTCCTTGCCGTTTCGATTAAATCGTCTTTGGTCAAAGATTTATCTTTGAACGCGAGAACATAAATACCGATTTGCGACGGTGCCGGAGTTTCCGCGACATAGACATCAACGCCGCCACTGGAGTCCGAACCGCCCGTCGTGCCGTCGGGAACGGAGAAACTGTAGCCTTTCTGTTCGTCATAAATGTCAATCCAGCTTTCGGGAACGGGATTATTTTTGACTTTTTTGGAATTGCCGTCGGTCGGTTTCTTTTCGTCCTTCAAAACCGCTTTCGGAGCGTTGGAACTGCTGTTCGAAATGGCAGGTTTGTTGACTGCCGTGTTGGTCGCCGTGTTCGTCGTGGCGGCGGTATTTGAAGTATTGTTGCCGGTTCCGACGCTAAAGCTGCAGCCGGTCATTCCCAGACCGAACACTGAAATTGCGATTGCCGTAAAAAATGTTTTTTTCATATTTTATTTTCTGTAAATTTGAATCGTTCCTTTTTGATTGATTTTATTGCTTTACCCAGACAACGCCGTCCGTCCAGACGATCTTTCTGCCGTCGGCGGAAAGTTTCCCGTTTTTGGTGGCAAAGTCCCGGGCAAAAACTTTATTGCCTGTAAATGTTCCTGCGGATTTGGTTTTTCCGCCGTTCGCGTCTTGAATAGAAATGGACGTTCCCCTTTGAGAAATTGACCAAACATACGGCGATCTTGTGCCGTCTTCGTAATAACCTCTCCAAACGCCGGTCAGATCATTAAGGTCGTTTGCTCTGACCCAGACAACGCCGTCCGACCAGCTGATTCGGCTGCCGTCGGCAGACAGCTTACCGTTTTTCGTGGCAAAATCCTGCGCGAAAACATTGCTCCCGTTAATTCTGCCGCGCGATTTGGTTTGGGGGTCGTTCGCCTCCTGGATCATAATGTTCGAACCGGTCTGACCGATACTCCAAACATATTCCGAGATCGTTCCGTCGTCGTAATAACCGAGCCAAACTCCGTTGAGATCGACCAGATTCTCGTCAAAGACCGCCGTTGCTTTGCGGTTTTTGTAGTAAAGTGTGATGCTCGAAATGTCCAGCAGATTTAACTTCGTCCACTCGATAAACGCGCCTTCGTCATCCTCAACGCGCAAATCCCAGAGCGTTGATTTTTCTTTTCTGGAAAAGACGATCGCGACCGAATCGTTTACCGCCAGCGTATCCACGCCGAGAATGTCAGCACCCCATTCCTTCGCGTTGTGCGGAGTCATATAAAGCGCGTGAATTTCGAAGCCGGTTTTATTAACTACCGTAATATCCTCCGATGCCTGAGCGGAAACTTTGACGGTTGCCGCCGACAGCAGAAAAAACGCTCCGAAAGACAGTAATCCGACCGGTAAAATTCTCGATATTTTTCGTTTCATCTTCTTTTCTCCTTAAAATACAGAGCCGAATTATTCATTTGCATTGAATTAAATTTTCTCTTCTACCCGCCTAAACGACATTCAAAGTAAAAAAGTGTCATCGCCTGAATTTTTTATTTACCGGCGATCAAATCCGAAACGTTATTGATCGCGGCTTGCTAAGAATCCTTTAACCTTGAAAAATATTCGGCGCAGGGTTGGAATCAATTTTCGGAAATTAATTCTTTTATTTTTAACTTTTTGTTCTATAATCAAATGAGAAATTCCCGAACAAATTATGGTGGATGACAGTTCTCATCAGATCACATTTCTGTTGAATGATTGGAGTAAAGGTGATGAATATGCACTCGAACAGCTGATGCCGCTTGTCTATGAAGAACTGCGCCGGATGGCGAGAAATTATATGCGACGGCAGCCGTCGGGACATACTTTTCAAACGACCGAGCTGATTCACGAAGCTTACTTGAAGATTGCCGCCGGCGAAGAGAAACGGTGGCAGAATCGTGCGCATTTTTTCGGTGTCGCGGCAAAAGCGATGCGTCATATACTGGTTGACTATGCGCGGGCTAAAAGCAGGGGCAAACGCGGCGGCTGGCAGGATCGAATAACGCTTGTCGAAGACATGGCGGTTTCAAGCGGACACTCGCAGGAAATCGTCGCGCTCGACGATGCATTGAATCAACTGGCGGTTTTAGATGACCGGAAAGTTCGGGTCGTCGAGATGAAGTTTTTCGGCGGTCTGAAGACGGAAGAAATCGCCGAGGTTTTGAAAATTTCGCCCGAAACCGTCAAACGCGATTGGAGTTTTGCCCAAACCTGGCTGCTGCGCGAATTGAGAAAGTAAAATACCGTTGATTAATTTATTCTTAAGTTATTCTAAAAGTTGAATTTGTTCTATCGTTACGTCTCTTATCGACAAGCGGGTATCGAAGGGGTTGATTTTCCGAATGAACGCTGAAAGACTAAAAAGAACGGAGGAAATTTTTCACGCCGCGCTGGAAATTTCGCCCGCCGAACGGCAATCGTTTTTGGACGAGAGTTGCGGCGACGATGAAGATTTGCGCCGCGAAGTCGAATCGCTGCTCGCCGTAAACAGAACTTCAAATAATATTTTTGACACGCCGCCCGAATCGCTCGCCGCGGAAATGTTTTTTGAACGGGAAAAACAGGCAAATCTCACGGGAAAAAAAATCTCGCATTACAAAATCAAACGACTTCTCGGCAAAGGCGGAATGGGCGAAGTCTATTTAGCAAACGATACAAAACTCGACCGTCGAGTTGCGCTCAAGATTCTGCCGCCGGAATTTGCCGAAGTTAAAGATAGGATGAAGCGTTTTGTCCGCGAGGCGAAATCCGCTTCGGCTTTGAATCATCCAAATATCATTACGATTTATGAAATCAATGAAGTTGACGGAACTCATTTTATTGCCGAGGAATTTATTGACGGCAAAACCTTGAATCAGTATGTCAAAAGCAATCCTTTAAATTTCAAATCGGCATTGGAAATTGCGATTCAGATTGCTTCGGCTTTGGATGAAGCGCATTCCGTAGGAATCGTTCATCGAGACATCAAACCCGACAATGTGATGATTCGTAAAAACGGGCTGGTCAAGATTCTCGATTTCGGAATTGCCAAAACAATTTCGGATTTCGGATTTGGGAATGCGGATTTGAAAACGCCGGATGCAGAAAGTGAGACTGTTATTAATTCAACTAACAATCCGAAATCCGAAATCCCAAATTCCAAATCCACTTTGCCGGGAATGATAATCGGCACGGTAAACTATATGTCGCCCGAACAGGCGAAGGGAAAAGAGGTTGATGCGCGAAGCGATATTTTTAGTTTCGGAGTTGTGCTGTATGAAATAATTTCGGGACACTTGCCGTTTGAAGGCGAGACCGCTATGGAAATGATCGGAGCAATCCTAAAGGACGAACCGAAACCTCTCAATAAAACAGAAGTTCCGTCCGGGATAGAAAAGATAATCGGCAAATGTTTGAGAAAAGATAGAAATGAGCGTTATCAAACTATCAAGGATGTGCTGATTGATGTTCGAGACGTGAAGCAGGAATTGGAGTTTCAGAACAAAATGGAACGAACCGTTCCACCCGACAAGCCCGATGCGAAAACGCAAAGTCTGCAAGCGACAACAGTTCGTGAAATAAACCAAACAACCACGAATCAAACTGTTGCCAGCAACCCGAAGAAAAAGTATTTAGCAATCGGCTTAACGGTTTTGCTGCTTTTCGCCATTGGCTTTTTCGCTTATCGTAATTTCAATCCTTCCAAACAAATCAAATCAATCGCCGTGATGCCGTTCGTCAATGAAAGCGGCAACGGGGACGTTGAATATCTTTCGGACGGAATGACCGAAAATCTGATTCGCCGGCTTTCAACTATTCCGCAGCTTTCGATCAAGGCAAGAAGCACTGTTTTTACATATAAAGGCAAAACGACGACGGCAAAAAAAATCGGCGAGGAATTGAATGTTGATGCCGTTTTGTTCGGACATCTGGTTCAAAACGGCGATGATTTAAAGCTCAGCCTTGAATTGGTGGATGCCGTCACGCAAAATGTTTTATGGTCGGAAAACTATGACCGCAAGTTGAAAGACCTGGTTTCTCTGCAAAGTGAAATTGCCCGCGAGGTTTCGGAAAAATTAAGTCCGAATCTGACACCGGCAGAGCAAAAACAAGTCGCTAAAAACTACACCACAAATACCGAAGCGCATCAATTATTCTTAAGAGGTCGTTTTCACTGGAACAAGCGAAATAAAGCGGATTTTGAAAAAGCCGCCGCATATTTCAAGCAGGCAATCGAAAAAGACCCGAATTACGCGCTGGCTTACACGGGCTTGGCAAACACCTACGCTTTGATGCCTTTATACGGCAATTTCAGCCCGAACGAATATAAACCGCTGGCAAAACAGTCGGCGTTAAAAGCGCTCGAACTTGACGCGAATCTGGCTGAAGCCCACGCTTCGCTCGGATATATCGTAAATACCTACGATTTTGATTGGAAAGCCGCCGAGCGCGAATACAAAACCGCGATCGAACTTAATCCGAACTATGCGACCGCACGCCAATGGTTTGCCGAGCATCTGGCATTCAGAGGCAAGACGGATGAAGCACTCATCGAAATCTCAAAGGCACTCGAACTCGATCCGTTTTCGGTGGTTATCAACCGGATGAAGGGCAATATTTTGGGATTTGCCGGAAGATACGACGAGGCGATTTTACAGCTTCGGAAAACCGTCGAATTATACCCCGAAAATTCTTTTGTCAGATTTAATCTCGGCGAAGCCTTCGCCGCAAAAGGAATGCATTCCGAAGCCGTCGGACAATATCTCATCGGACTCAAACTGGACGGACAAAAAATCGAAGACATCGAAAAGTTCGAGGCGGCTTTCAAAGCTAACGGCTGGAAAGGCTTTTGGGGCGCGTATCTGGAAAATCTCGAAAAACAACGGCAAACTCTTTTGGAAAAAGACCCGACCGCCTATTTCAACAGCGAAAGTATAGCTTACGCCTACGCCGCCACCGGAAACAGGGAAAAATCTCTTGAATATCTCGACAGAGCTTTTGAAGAACGCGACCCGAATCTGGTCACGATCAAAACGTCGGAAGTTTATGATTTTTTGGCTGACGACCCGCGCTTTAAAGAATTAGTCGGAAATATCGGCTTGCCCGAATAGTTACTCCGTGGCGATCAAAATCAGGCGACGGTGTTTTCAATATCAACTTTAATGTTCTGCCATTTTCCCTGGTGAAACCGCCAGATGCTGAGGACGCAGCGCGTAAAGTGTCCGGCAAGGATCGCCGTCCAGATGTGCCACGGCTCAAGCCCGACGGTTTGCTGGAGAATAAAACAAATCCCGAGCGGAATAATGACCTGCGAAATAATCGAGATATAAAGCGGGCTTTTCGTGTCGCCCGTGCCTTGCAGACCGCCCGTGTAGGTCAGCGCGACCGAAACGAAAATTCCCGAAACGCTCAGAATCCGCAAAAGCTGAACGCCGATCTCGACCGCCGCCGGTTCGGTCATTCCGAAAAAAGCCAGCAATTGTCCGGGGAAAAAGAAAAAGAACAGCCCGATGAACGTCGAGCCGATGAGTCCGAAACGGGCGGCGGTGTGAACGGCGGCGCGGGCGCGTTCGGGCTGACCCGCGCCGAGATTTTGTCCGGCAACTGCCGCCGCCGCGCCCATCAATCCGACCGAAGTCCACGTCACGAGCGAAAACAACTGCGTGTAGGAAATCGCGTAAGCCGCCTGCGCCGCCGCGCTTTGCGCCAAGGATCCGACAAACGCGAGCATCAAAACTCCGCCGATATTCATCGCAATTCCCTGAAAACCGGCAGGCAGACCGAATTTAAAGAGTCTGCGGATAACATTAAAATCCGGCGCGTAGCCGTTTTTGTTGCGAATCGAAACGACCCATCCGCCGTTCCACAATTTCCAGAAAGAATAAACCGCGACCAAACCCGCCGCGAGACAGGTGCCGATTGCCGCACCTTTCGTGCCGAAAGCGGGAATCGCGCCTAATCCGCCGATCAGAATGATATTGAAAACCAGATTGAGAACGGTCATCACGATGCCGAGAATCATCGGCGTTTTCGCGTCTCCGGCAGAACGCAGTGCGCCGCTCAGCATAAAATACATCATCATCCCGAGGCTGAACAGAAACATTATCCTGAGATATGGAAGTGCTTCCGCTTTGACACCGGCTTCGGCGTTGACAATGTCCAAAAGCAGCGGCGAAGCAAAATAGCCGATCGGCGCGATGAGCGCGAGAGAAATAACAATCGCCGTCAGAAATGCCTGATAAACCGTCCGGTTGACCTTATCGGTTTCGTTCGCGCCGACAAATCGCGCAACCAAAATGCTCATTCCGGTAAAGATCGAAGCGATGAAAACGATCACGACGAGAAAGATCTGCCAGCTCACGCCGATTGCCGCGTTGCCCTTAAAGCCGACGATGTTTCCGACGACGATATGATCAACCAAACCCTGCAAACCGCCGAAAATATTCGTCAGCATCGTCGGCGCGGCAATTCTCCAAACCGCTTTCGGGAGCGAACCTTCGATGATCGAACGGTCATATTTCGTTTTCGGCGTGGAACTGTGAATAATCTCAGCCTCTTCGATTTTTTCGGGACTTTCGGCAAAAGACATAAATTACAAAACGCGATTCTTTGAATGAACGTTCAATTATATTTTATAAATTGCGAAATGTCTTTGATCGCGCTCGATAAAATATTTGCCCACGAAACACACGAAATATACGAAATATTTATTGGTTTTTATTTTCGTATATTTCGTGTGTTTCGTGGGCAAAATTTAAATAAAGTCTCGAATTGATCGCCTAAATTTTTTCGGTCTCCACCGTGTGCAGGGCGATCTTGCCGAGCGAATTGACAAAATGATTGAATGTCGCAAAGCGTTTGTCCTGCGTAAATCCTTTTTTGTAGCGGTAATAAATTTGCTGCGCGATGACGGCGAGCTTGAATGTTCCGAAAACATAATAAAAAAGTATGTCGGAAACCCGTTTGCCGGATTTTTCCTCGTAAATTTCCACGAGTTCGCGGCGCGAAATGTTTTCCATCAAGACGCGCGGGTTGAACGGCATCGAAAGCATTTCGTCGCCGTTTTCCTTTTGCATCCAATAAGCGAGCGACGAACCCAAATCCATCAGAGGCTCGCCGATGGTCGTCATTTCCCAATCGAGAACAGCGACGATTTCGGTCAAATCATTCGGATTCAACATCACGTTGTCGAATTTGTAATCGTTGTGAATTAGTGATGCGCCATGCGTTTCGGGGATGTTTTTATTAAGCCATTGAATGGCGGTTTCAATCTCAGAATGTTCATCGGTTTTCGCGTTGAAATAGCGCTTTGTCCACCCCGTAACTTGCCTTTCTACATAACCTTCCGGTTTTCCTAAAGTTTCCAAACCGATTTTTTTATAATCGAGCGAATGCAGATTTACCAGATTTTCGATAAAGGATTCGACGACTCTTTTCCTCAAATCCTGAGAGTTTTCGAGCGTCAACCCGTCCGCTGACGCAGAACCTTCTTCCGACAGTTTTCCGCGAATTATCAAACCTCGGCGGCGTTCCATCAGATAAAATTCCGAGCCGATGACCGCTTCGTCACTGCAATAAATCAGCGGTTTCGGCGCGGGCTGATAAACCGCGCTCAATTTCGATAAAACATTGAATTCCCGCGCCATATCGTGCGCCGATTTGACCTGATTGCCGAACGGCGGACGGCGCAGAACGTATTCGTCCGCGCCGATTTTTATACAATAAGTCAGATTTGAACTTCCGCCCGGAAATTGTGAAATTTCGATTTCAACGGTTTTTAGATCGAGATTTTCGCGCAAAAATGCTTGCAGGTTTTCGGTATTTAATTCCTCGCCCTGACGAATCGGTTTTGTATCGCTCATAAAATTTTAATTCGGGTTTTTCTATGATAATCTGTGGTTTCAATTTTTCCGAAAACCTATGAATTTTGATTATTCCAAACAAACACGAGAACTGCAAAAACGCCTGCAAGCCTTTATGGATGAGAATATTTATCCGAATGAGAATGTTTACACACAAGAAATAAATTCGGGCGACCGCTGGCAGCCGCTTCGTTTGATCGAAGATTTGAAAGCAAAGGCGCAAGCCGAAGGTTTGTGGAATTTGTTTTTGCCCGAAGTTTCGGGTTTGACGAATCTCGAATACGCGCCGCTTGCCGAGATTATGGGCAGGGTTTTCTGGTCGTCGGAAGTTTTTAACTGTTCCGCGCCCGACACGGGGAATATGGAAGTTCTCGAACGTTACGGCAGCGCGGAACAAAAAGAAACGTGGCTGAAACCGCTTTTGAACGGCGAAATTCGTTCGTGTTTTTCGATGACCGAGCCGGAAGTCGCTTCGTCGGACGCGACAAATATTTGCGCTTCGATTCAAAGAGACGGCGACGAATATATTTTGAACGGTCGCAAATGGTGGTCAACCGGCGCGGGCGACGCGCGCTGCAAACTCTCGATTTTTATGGGCAAAACTGATGCGGACGCGCCGAAACATCTTCAGCAATCAATGATTCTCGTGCCGATGGACGCGGAAGGCGTGCGCGTTGAAAGAAATCTCCTCGTTTTCGGTTTTGACGATGCACCGAACGGGCATTCGGAAATTACTTTTAACGATGTTCGCGTTCCTGCGTCGAATCTTCTTCTCGGCGAAGGACGCGGTTTCGAGATCGCGCAAGGTCGCCTCGGACCCGGTCGCGTTCATCATTGTATGCGTTTGATCGGCGTTGCCGAACGCGCACTCGATTTGATGAAAACGCGGGCAAAATCGCGCGTCGCATTCGGCAAACCTCTCTCCGAACAAGGCGTGATTCGCCAATGGATCGCCGAAGCAAGAAACGAAATCGAACAGGCGCGTCTGCTGGTTCTAAAAACCGCGTGGATGATGGACGAAGTCGGCAATAAGATCGCGCGAAAGGAAATTGCGATGATCAAAGCGGTCGTGCCGCCGATGGCGTTAAAGATCATTGACCGCGCAATCCAGGTTCACGGCGGCGCGGGCGTTTGCGAAGATTTTCCGCTCGCGAATTTCTGGATCGTCGCCCGAATGCTGCGGATCGCCGACGGTCCCGATGAGGTTCATCTTGAATCTATTGCCAAAATGGAATTAAAATAAGAAAAAATGATTATCCGAAACGTAAACCTGAACGACGCGGCGCAGATTGCCGAAATCTATAATTACTACATCAGAAACACGCATCAGACTTTTGAGACCGAACCTTTAAGCGCGGACGAAATGCGGGAACGCATCGCCGAAATTACCGAAAATTATCCATATCTCGTTGCCGAAGAAAACGGAGAAATTTACGGTTATGCGAGCGCGGCGCAGTTTAAGATGCGGCAGGCATATGAGTTTTCGGCGGAAGTTTCGATTTACGTTAAATCTGAAGCAAAGCAGAAGGGAATCGGCACACAGCTTTACGAAAAATTGTTTGAAGAACTCAAACAAACCGATATTCACGCCATCATTGCCGGAATTTCTCTGCCGAATGACGGAAGCGTTCGCTTTCACGAAAAATTGGGATTTGAAAAAATCGCGCATTTCCGCGAAGTCGGCTACAAGCTCGGACGCTGGGTTGATGTCGGTTACTGGGAAATGATCAATACTTTCGACGATTAAATTTTGCCGGATTTTTTATCGCAAAGACGCTGAGGCGCAAAGAAAATTAAAATAATTCTTTGCGCCTCAGCGTTTTTGCGTCGAATTAAGACTTTCATTTTTTGCAACAAAATCCATTAAAATATACCTCTAACTACCTTTTTACACAATGGTTTAAAAACATTAAACTTTTCTGTCACAAATCTCGTTTCCGAGGTGTTCCCTGCTTTAGAAAGCAAAGTTGCCAATGCTAATAATTTATTTTCGTGCAAAGCCGGTTTCCGGTAAACAAGCGCTTTCCTTTTTGCCTGAAACCGTCTTTTGAATTCATTCAAACGATTATTCGTTTGCTGTTAAGGAGAATAATCATGCAAAAAATATTCATAATTTTCGCAGTCATAATTTTGTCATCAACCGTTTCCGCGCAGATGAAAATGCGCAATTTACAGACCATCGCCGAGAATCCGACCGATGCCGCGCAGAAGGAAATAAAAAACGATTCGACGACAACGGCAAATTTTGTCGAATTGAACCAGCTCGGAGTTAAAAAAGCACTTGTCGAAAAGGATTACAAACAGGCACTCGAATTTTTTTCAAAGGCGGTCGAAATTCAGCCGGATTGTTTCATCTGTAAATTCAATCTCGGCAGATCGTTTCTGGAAGTTGAAAAATATGACGATGCAATCAGGATTTTCAATGAATTAATTACAGTTAAACCGAACAGTGCCGAATTGAACGGAAGTTTGGGCGAAGCCTACAACAAAAAAGAACTATTTGAGGAAAGTCTTGCTTATTTTCAAAAATCATTAAAACTGAATCCGAAAGACCCGATTACGCTGTCTAATTACGCGATTTCTTTAAGCCTTCTTGAAAAATTTGAAGAGGCTGTCGGAAATCTCGATAAAGCTATTAAATTACAGCCCGATTTTGCCGAAGCCTACAGCAATAAAGGCTATGCGCTTTTTAAGCTCGGTCGCCAAAAGGAAGCATTCGAAACACTGAAAAAAGCCGAGAAACTCAATCCGAACATCGCGCAGGTTCATAATAATCTCGGCGTTGTTCTCGACCATTTCGGAAAAAATGACGAGGCGCGAAAACATTACCTGAATGCCGTCCGGCTCAAGCCCGATTATGCGGAAGGGATTTGTAATCTGGCGATCAGCTATCTGCAAAAGGGCGAACGCGAGGCGGCGTATCAACAGCTCAAAACGCTTGAAAAGGTTCACGCCGGATTAGCCGAAATGGTGCGCGATGTGATTTGGAGCAGATATGTCGTTGATGCTTCAAAAGTGAAATCGCAGGATTAGAGCAGATTTTGAAAGAATGTACGGCATACGCGGAACGCACTTTGCCGATTGCCTTTTCTCGCTGAAACGTCGGGCAACAAAGGGCGTTCCGCGTATGTTGTACTTTTGTCCACATATTCAATGTAAATCTGCTATAGGTTTAAGGAAAATCAAGCTAAAACATTCAACGTTTTACATTTTGCCTTTAGCGTTAAACCGCCGAAAAATGGTTTAACCGATTAAAATAATGAAAAATGTAAAATGAAGAATGTAAAATCTTTAATTCAAATTTGGAATCGCTTTGAGCTTTCGGGCAGAGAGATGTTTTTTCGCGTTTTGTCCACGGAATTTTTGTTGGTAAAATTGTCCGCGAAACAAATGAGTAAACCGAAAATTCACTTCGCGCACGCCAACGGTTTTCCCGCCCGCACCTACACGAAACTTTTTTCCTTTCTCAAAGACGATTTTGAGATCGGTTTTATCGAACGCCACGGACATAATCCGAACTTTCCCGTTTCCGATAACTGGAAATTTCTGAAAGACGAATTGCGCGAGGAAATCGAAACGCGCTACACGGAAAAAATTACCGGCATCGGACATTCGCTCGGCGGCGTTCTGCATTTTCTCGTCGCGGTCGAAAATCCCGCGCTTTATAAGCAAATTATTCTGCTCGACGCGCCAATCATCAGCCGTCTGAGCAGTCATAGCTTGCGAATTATGAAAATTACGCGGCTGATTGACCGCTATTCGCCGTCGCAAATGACGCGGTACCGGCGGAATTTATGGCAGACGAAAGAAGAGGCGTTTCAACATTTCAAGAAAAAGCCGAAATTCAAGGCGTTTGACGAAGACGTTTTGCGCGATTATATCGAATACGGCACCGTCGAAACCGAAAGAGGTTTCGAGCTTTTTTTCTCGCCGAAAACGGAAGCGAAAATCTACCGCACGATTCCGCATCACCTGCCGACGTTTCGCGGAAAACTAAAAATTCCGACCGCTTACGTCGGCGGAACTCACTCGAAAGAAGGCGAGCTGGCGCGGCTTTCTTTTATGAAAAAACACTTTCCCATTGATTTTTATCAAATCGGAGGCTCGCATCTCTTTCCTTTTGAAAAACCGTTTGAAACCGCCGAAAAGATAAAAATGATTGTTAAATGCTGAAATAATAAGACTTGACGGTATTCCGGCAAAAGCGTGGTCAATCATTCTGACCGATTGTTAAATCAATTTGAAAAAAAAAGTGTCAAAATGTGTTAAACAATGCAAATAGTTGTTGACAAAAATTTGTATCTCTTGTAGTTTTTAATTTGTAACGAAAGCGCAAGCAATCGTTTCCCATCGCCACCTGAAAGCAAAAAAAATACATCGCGGCAACGGTTTCGGTTCTAACGAAAACAAGTTTGCACAAATCAAGGATGAATAAACGAAACAGGAATCTCGGCTCTGCAATCAGTTCAGACCTATCAAGAAGTATCCCGTCTTTGCTGTCAATCCTGAAGGGTGGCATAAATATCCGCTAAACAGCCGGGTGACTGAATCGTTTAGGTAAATCACAAAAACAAAAATACATAGAAAGAAGATTGGCGCGTGAAGCGAAAAGGAGTAGAAGACAAAAATGCTATTCGGTAAAAAGAAAGGTATTGCCGGCTTAGACGTCGGCTCAAGCTCGGTCAAAGTGGTTGAACTCGACGGAAAATTGAACAATCTGAGTCTGGTTGGTTTGGGCTACGAAAATTTGCCCGATGACACGATTGTTGACGGGCAGATCATGGAAATGAACGCCGTCAGCGAAGTCATTCAGAATGTTTGCAGAGACCATCAAATCAGTGCCAATCAAGTTGTTACGGGTGTGTCGGGACATTCGGTGATCGTCAAAAACATCGTTTTGCCGCCGATGAGCCGCGACGAACTCGAAGAATCAATTGACTGGCACGCCGAAGAACATATTCCGTATGATCTGTCGGATGTCAGCCTTGATTATCACGTCACGAATCAGAACAACGATTCGACACAGGTTTTGATCGCCGCCTGCAAACGCGAAAGAATTGACAGCTTGAAGCAAGCCGTTCAAATGGCGGGAAAAACGCCGGTCGTGATTGACATTGACACATTCGCTTTGCAGAACTGCTACGAGATCAACTATCAGCCGGACGCTTCGCAGGTCGTCGCGCTTTTGAATATCGGCGCGTCAACGATGAACGTCAATATCGTGCAGGGCGTAAATTCGGTTTTCACACGCGACATTACGGTCGGCGGAAGCCAGTTTACCGATATTCTGCAAAGAAATCTGGGATTGAGCTTCCAACAAGCCGAAGCCGTCAAACGCGGCGTGGTTGATCCTTCGAGCGGAATGGACGAAAAAGCCATCGAGCCGCTGATGAACAACGTAACCGAAATGGTGGCGATGGAAATTCAGAAAACATTCGATTTTTACCGCGCGACAACCGAAGACACGGGCGTTCAGGTGCAGAAGATTTTAATTTCGGGCGGCGGTTCAAAACTCGCCGGTTTAACCGAAGAACTTTCAAGCAAACTCGAATTGCCGGTCGAAGTTTTAGACCCGTTTCGTCAGATCAAAGTTGATACGCGAAAATTTGACCCCGATTATTTGAGTGAAATTATGCCCGAAATGGCGGTTGCCGTCGGTTTGGCAGTGAGGGGAGTAGAAGCAAGATGATTAGAGTAAATCTTTTACAATCAGTTACGGAAAGACACAACGGAGCGGTCGCTTCGGTCGAACGCAAGGTCGGAAGTCCGGCATCACGTCTGCTTTTGATGTGTTTGGCAGTCGGTTTTCTGCTCGCGGCAGTCATCGGTTGGGACGTTATCAGTACGCAGATGGCGAAAGTTGATGCCGAAAAACGTCTCGAAGAGCAAAAACGCATTGCGACCGAGCTTGAAGCGGTGATGAAAGAGCAGAAGGAACTGGAAACGAAAATTCAGGCGATTGATTCCAGAATTAACGCGATCAAAGACCTTCGCTCGAAACAAGCCGGTCCGAGCGCGGTTCTCGAAGCCTTACGCGAAAGAATTACGATGACACCGGGTATTTATCTCGACAGCGTAACGCAGAAAGGCGATCTGCTGGAAATCAAAGGAACGTCGAACGAAGAAACCGCGCCGACGCAGTTCGGTAAAAGTCTGGAATTTTCGGGCGGATTGTTCTCGAATCTGAGCATTGAAACCGCCAGAAAAGAAGATGTTGTAGCGACAAACGTTTCCGCCACGCCGAATCAGCCGAATATTCCGGAACCGCCGAAGCTCGTCACGTTTAATTTTACGATTCGCTGCGCTTATACGCCTTCAAAAGCGGCACAGCCTGACGGCGCGACGACGGCTTCGACGACGATGCCGCAGCAGCCGCAGAATCAGGCGGCAAACAACGGCGCGGGGCAGACACAAGTTGCCAAAAATCAATAATAATAGTTTTTACGATTAAGTTCGGTTAATTAGAAAAACCGGGAAAAAGAAGGAAACCGAGATGTTAGAAAAATTCAAAGCCTTAGCTTGGCACATGCAATTAGTAGTTTTGGTCGGAATCGCGGCATTGGTGTATATGTCGGTCTGGTATTTTGTGACCAGCGGAACACGCGCCGAAATCTCCGCGCTCGAAGACCAGGTCGCGCAAAAAACTTCGCAAAACGAAGCGGCGCGCATCGCCACCCAGCGGATCAACGAATTTCGTTCGCTCTATGCCAGCAAATCGCAGGAATACGACGAACTGAAGGTTTTACTGCCGGAACAGCGCGAAATTACCAACGTGCTGGCAGGTTTGCAGGACACGGCAAACGGCAGCCGTCTGGTCGTGATGCGCTTTACGCCGCGTGAAGATCAACAGCAGGAATCAATTATGGCAAAGCCGGTCGAGATCGAAGTGGACAGCAATTTTACAAATCTGCGGGATTTCTTCGATAAAATGGCTAAATTGCAGCGAATCGTTTCGATTACCGATTTCGATTTAACAACTTTGAATAATCAATCCGACAATCGCACACTGCACGCCAAATTCCTTTTGACCGCTTATTACGCCGCGCCGGAAGATCTGACCAAACCGGCACAGCCCGTTAAACCCGGACAGAAACCCGCGCCGAACGGACAACAGCCCGCCGCGCCCGCGCAGCCTGCGCCCGCTCAGCCCGCCAAATAGTTTATAAGAATAGAGAGATTTCCTTGAGAGAGAAAAGTTATGTTGAATAAATCGAAATTGACACGCTTTCTGAGTTTGAGTTTAGCCATTGCCGGATTTGTTTTGGTCGGCGGACATTTTTCGCAAACCGACGCTCAAGTCCGCGACCCGTTTTCACAGCCGGAATGGAAGCGTCCGAAAAAACAGGTTACGCCGGGCGTAACGACGAACGGCACTACTAAACCCGAGAAAAAACTTCCGCCGGTAATCGGTCCGGTCGTCGCGCCCGCGATTGATCTGCGCATCAATTATTACAAATTAGAGCGTGAGCGTGCGGCGGCTGCCGGTCTGCCGATTCCGAAAGTGACCAGCGTTCTGACGCTCGACGAAATGGCGATTACGGGAATTTTCAAAACGCCGCGCGGATTTGCCGCGATGGTCGAAGCCGTGCCGATCAAATTGTCATACACGATTTATCCGGGCGAAAAGTTTTTCGACGGTCAGCTCGTGGCGATTGAAGAAAACCGTCTGGTTTTCCGCAAAGTTACCAAAATGACCAACGGAAAATTCATCTCGTCGGTCGAAAACAAAACCCTGCGTCAATTTACGGTTCAGGAAGTCATTCAGGGAACCGCGCCGGTCGAAAACAATTCCGCGAATAAAACGGAAGTTGTCAATAATAATGCCGCGACGACGACGATCACGGCGCAGACCGAAGACAAATCTAAAACAGTTACTCCGACAGTCATCATTTCGCCCGTTGACGAAATGAACAAACAACCCGAATCCAAGCCGGAAGATTCCGTCAAGGATAAAAACAAAAAGAATAAGAAACCAATAAAAGTTGCCAAAAAGTCTTAACTTATCTACATTCCGGGGCTGAAGCATCCCGCGTTTCAGCCTCGATTCAAGTCTAAAATTACATCCGCAATCTCCGGTTAGAGAGAATAAATTTACTTTGGGAGGAAACATGAATTTTCTTCAGAATATGAGCGTCGTGTGCCGTCGTGCCGTCTTCGCTTTCGTGATTATCAGTTCTTTAGCTTTTGCCGCTTTCGCGCAGAAAACTTCGCAGGAAAGCTGCAAAACATACGGCTGCGCCGGATTTATCGGCGAACCGATAAATTTGAAGGTTGTCAATGCCGACATCCGCGACATTCTTAACTACATTACCGAACAATACGGAATCAATTTCGTGATTGATAATTCGGTCAAACAGGTTCCCGTGACGGTCAACGTCAATGAAGTTCCGTGGAATTTGGCGCTCGATTCGATTCTCCAATCGCAGGATTTGGCAGATCGGAAGAGCACACG
>JALHNX010000103.1 GCA_022843305.1 Pyrinomonadaceae bacterium
CGGTGGACGAGGCGGAGGAAGAACAACTGGTGATCGGGATCGAATACAACACGGATTTGTTTAAGGCAGAAAGTATCAAGCGTTATCTGCAATCGTTTGAAGAGCTGCTGACAAACATCGTCGGGGATCCGGAGCGGGAAATCCGAGACTTGAATCTTCTCCCCGCGCCCGAACGCGAACGGCTGATTACCGGACTGAACCAGACCCAAAAAACTCTTTCGGCGGCAACGATTATCGAATTAATCGCAAAGCAAGCTGATGCCGCGCCGGAACGCGTGGCGATCAGCTTTGCCGGCAGAACGTTTACTTACAGCGAGCTTAACTCCGCTGCCGAAGCGGCGGCGCGGCGACTTTCGCGGCGCGGCATCAAACGCGGCGCGGTGGTTGGCATCAGCAGCGAGCGGTCGGCTGATTTGCCGGTCGCGTTGCTCGCCGTGCTTAAAGCCGGCGCGTCGTATCTGCCGGTTGATCCTGATTTTCCGGCTTCGCGCATCGGATATATGTTAGCGGACAGCAACGCGCGATTCGTTCTCGGAGACGAGGCGCGGCGCGATGATTTTGTCGGTTTCGGCATTGATTTTATCGCCTTCAAGACGCTTTTCGACAAAGCGAGCGAGGAAAGCGACGTTGTTTTGCCGTCAATCAGCGGCGACGACGCGGCGTATATCATCTACACTTCGGGTTCGACCGGACAGCCGAAAGGCGTTGTTGCCACGCATCGCGCGGTTGTCAGGCTTGTCGAGGCAGATTATTTGATGCCCGGGGCGGACGATGTTTTTCTTCAGTATGCGCCGGTTTCGTTCGACGCTTCGACGCTTGAAATCTGGACGTGTTTCGCGCACGGCGCGAAGCTCGTCATTGCGCCGCCGGAAAAACTTTCGACCATCCTGCTCGGAAAATTAATTGCTGACGAAAAAATCACGATTATCTGGCTGACTGCCGGAATGTTTCACCTGATTATTGACGAACAGCCGGAAAGTCTTGGAAATTTACGGTATTTAATTGCGGGCGGCGCGGTGCTGCAGCCTGAAAAAGTTCGGCAAGCGGCGCAAAATCTGCCCGGAGTCCGGCTTATCAACGGCTACGGTCCGACCGAAACGACCACCTTCGCTTGCTGTTACGCGGTCGAAAGTGACGGTTGGGAAGGTAGTTCCGTGCCGATTGGAGAGCCGATCAGCAATACGCAGGTTTACGTTCTGGACGAATGGATGCGACTCGTCCCGCAAGGCGTGGTCGGCGAACTTTTTATCGGCGGCGACGGTCTGGCGCACGGTTATTTGAACAGAAACGCGCTGACGGCTGAAAAATTTATTCCCGACCCGTTCTCCGGTAAAACGGGTGCGCGGCTTTACCGCACGGGCGATCTGGGACGCTGGAATCAATCGGGGAAACTGGAATTTATGGGACGCGCCGACCGGCAGTTGAAAGTGCGCGGCTACCGCATCGAGCCGGGCGAGATCGAAACTGCGCTGGGACAAAGCGAACAAATCAAGCGTGCGGCGGTGGTGGCGGAAGGCGAAGGGCTGACGGCATATCTGGTCAGAGTGCCGGGGATAGAAAAAATTGATATTGAAAGCCTCCGCGAAGAGCTGAATGCCAAGCTGCCCGCCTTTCTGAGACTGCAAAAATATTTTGAAGTCGAAGAGATACCTTTGACGCGCAACGGGAAAATAGACGAGGAGAAATTGAAAAATTCGTCCGCCAAACAATTGCGGCTGACCGAAGCGGCGGAACGCGAGCAGCCGGTCGGCGAAATCGAAAAACAAATCGCCGTCGTCTGGTCGGAACTGTTGGAAATTGATGAAATCGACCGGCGCGAAAACTTCTTCGACCTCGGCGGACATTCACTGCTCGGCATTCGGGCGATCACGCGTTTCAAAAAACTTTTTAAGGTCGAAGTTTCGATCAGGAGTCTGTTTGAACACCCGACGCTCGCCGGTTTTGCGGCATTGGTTGAAAGTTCCCGAAAGAATGTCGCCGAAGCCGAAGACTCGATTACGAGTCAGGAAAACGTGGAATTTTACCCGCTCTCGTTTGCCCAAAAACGCGTTTGGTTTATCCAGCAGTTTGATCCGCAAAGTTCGACTTACAACGTGTCGGTGACGTTGAAGCTCGAAGGCGAGCTGCGCCCCGAACTCGTGAATCACGCATTTTCAATCATCGCGCGGAGACACGCGGTTTTGCGAACACGGTTTATCACGATTGACGGAATGCCTTACCAGCAAATTCCGCCGCCGGAAAATGTCGAAGTGGAAGTCAGCGAATTAAGCGGTGCGGAAGAAGTCAGGAAGCGGATTTCGGAGTTTTCCGGCGCGCCGTTCGAGTTGTCCGAAGGAAAATTGTTCCGCGCCGCGCTCTTTAAGCTCGGCGACCGCGAAAATATTCTTCACCTGACGATTCATCACATCGCCAGCGACGGTTTATCGTTAAACATCCTCGTCCGCGAATTTTCCGAAATATACGCCGCGCTGGTCGCGGGCAAAACGCCCGAACTGCCTGCTCTAGCCATCAAATACGCCGACTTCGCCTTTCGGCAGGACAAGGACTTCAGGGAAGGAAAGTTTGCCGAAAAAATCCGCTACTGGAAAAAAACGCTCGGCGGTGCGCCGACGGTCTTAAATCTTCCGACTGACAAACCGCGACCGCGCATTTTGAGCGGCGCGGGCGAAAAATACCGCTTCGTATTGCCCGAAAGTTTAAGGACGAAAGTTGCCGATTTTAGTAAAAACAACGACGTGACGATGTTTATGTCGTTTTTGGCGGCGTTTTTCGCGTGGCTTTCAAAATACGCCGCGCAGGATGAAATTCTGGTCGGCACGCCGGTTGCCAACCGCGACCGATTGGAATTGGAGAATTTAGTCGGCTTTTTTGCGAACACGGTGGTGATTAAAGGCGATCTGACCGGCGAGCCGACTTTCGCACAACTGGTGAAAAGAATTAAGGAAGTCGCGCTTTCAGCCTTTACCAATCAGGACGTGCCGTTTGAAATGCTGGTCGAGGAACTCAAGCCCGAACGAAGCATCAGCCGCAACCCGCTCTTTCAGGCGATGTTCGCCTACCAGCATAAAACGAGCGCGAAAATGAATCTGCCGAAATTAAAAATTACGCCGGTCGAGGCGGAAACCAAAAACTCGATGTTCGATTTGACGTTTACTGTGTTTGAGGCGGATACGGAAACGGGTGTCGAGATCGAATATAGCTCGGATTTGTTTTTGCCCGCTTCGATTGCCCGAATGGGTGAGCGTTTTCAGATTTTGCTGGAAAGAATCTTGGAATCGCCGGATGAAAAATTGAATCGGGTTTCGATGCTGGCGGCAGCCGAGCGGGAAGAATATCGGAAACGCAGCGCACCGTCGCTCGCCGAAAAAGAAAATCTTTTATTTCACCGGATGTTCGAGGAACAGGCGCGAAAAACGTCCGATGCCGTCGCCGTTATTCAGGACGATGAACAGCTGACTTACGCCGAACTGAACGCGCGGGCGAACCGTTTGGCGGCTTTCCTGCAAGCGAAAGGTGTCGGCGCGGAAAAAATAGTCGCTGTTTACCAGAACCGCTCGATTCAAATGGTGGTTTCGATTCTCGCCGTGCTGAAAGCCGGCGGCGCATACATCCCGCTCGAACCGGACGCGCCCGCCAGCCGCGTCAACACGATTTTAAGCGAGATTCCGTCGGCTTTTGTGATTTCCGAAACGCCGCGCCTCGACGAACTGCAAATCGCGCCGGAACATAAAATAAATCCCGTCGCCGAAGCCGAAACGATTGCCACCCAACCGGCGGAAAATTTAGCACCCGACATTGACAGCCATAACGCGGCGTATCTGATATACACTTCGGGTTCGACGGGCAGACCGAAAGGCATCGTGATTTCCCATCACGCACTGTGCAATCATCTTTTATGGATGCTCGATTTTCAGTCCTACAAACCGGCACAAAGGTTTATTATGTCAAGCTCGCTGAGCTTCGATGCTTCCATCTGGGAGCTGCATAAACCTTTGGTCAGCGGCGCGAGTACCGTCGTCGTCAACACTAAGCAGCAATTGGACTTGGATTACCTGTTCGAGCAGATTCGGCGGTATCGGGTAACTAGTGTTCAATCGACACCGACTTTTCTCAGTTATCTGCTCAAGCATCCCGAAGCCGGTCGGTGTGCGTCGCTCGAAGAAGTTTTCGTGGGCGGCGAAACCTTAACCCCCGACGTGGCGGAAAAGTTTAATCAAACGCTCGGCTGCCCGTTGTATAACGCCTACGGACCGACTGAAACGACGGTTGACGCGACAATCACCATCGTCGGTCGGAATTGGCAGGATGAAAAAATTTCCATCGGGCAGGCGATTGCAAACAAATACGTTTACATACTGGACGAAAATCTGAATCTATTGCCGGATGGCGTTCCGGGAGAAATCTGCATCGGCGGCGCGGGGCTGGCACGCGGGTATTTCATGCGCCCGCGCGAAACCGCCGCGAGCTTCGTGCCAGATCTTTTCGCAACCGTTCCGGGCGGGCGCATTTACCGCACGGGCGATTTCGGACGGTATCTGCCCGACGGTGGGATCGAGTTTTTAGGCAGAAAAGACCGGCAGGTAAAAGTCAACGGTCAACGGTTGGAACTCGCCGAAATCGAAGCGGTATGTTTGCAGATTCCGCAAATCGGCGAAGCGGTCGTCGAGCTGCGCGATCACGGAGAGCGGCAGAAAATCGTCGCGTTTCTCGTTTCGCAAAACGGCGAAAAACCGTCCGGTGCTGAAATTCGCGCTTTTCTTCGCCGCCTTCTGCCGGAATATATGATTCCCGAATCGTTTCAATGGCTCGACGCGATGCCGGTTCTGCCGAGCGGAAAAACCGACCGGAAAAGCTTACGCGCGGATTTTTCCGATGCTGATCAAAGCCCGACCGCTTACATCACACCGGAAACCGACGCGCAAAGAAAAATTGCGCACATCTGGCAGGAAGTTCTCGAAAGGGAAAACGTCGGTTTGCGCGACAATTTCTTCGATCTCGGCGGTCATTCGCTGCTTTTGATTCAGATACACGACCGGCTCGCGGCGGCATTTGAAAAAAATGTTTCGATTCTCGATTTGTTTACGCATCCGACCGTCGAATCGTTGGCTGATTTTCTGACTTCCGAAACGGCGGAAGACACCTTAGCCGAAGTCAAACAGCGCGCCGCGCAGCGGCAAAAGCGAGCTGCGAAAAACCGCGATCTCCGGCAAAAACGCAGCGCGGGCAGGGAGGTGCCGGAAAATTAAAATGGAAGATTATCCTGACGAAGTAAATTATTCGGAAAACGATATTGCGATTATCGGAATGTCAGTTCGCCTGCCGGGTGCCGGCTCGGTCGCGGAGTTTTGGGGAAACCTTTGCGCCGGACGCGAGTCAATCACTTTTTTCAGCGACGAGGAATTGCTCGAAGCGGGCGTGGCGGCGAGCGATTTGCAAAATCCGAAATACGTCAAAGCCGCCGCGATGCTCGAAAGCGTCGAAGCTTTCGACGCGAAATTTTTTGGTTTCAGCCCGCGCGAAGCCGAGATTATTGACCCGCAGCATCGCCTTTTTATGACCTGCTGTTGGGAAGCGCTCGAAACGGCGGGTTACAACCCGCACAAATTTCCCGGCAGAATCGGCGTTTTTGCGGGCGCGGGTTTCAACACCTATCTTTTCAACCTGTTTTTAAATCCGGCGGCGGTCGGCGCGC
The DNA here is from genome assembly GCA_022843305.1 of Pyrinomonadaceae bacterium. Lineage (GTDB taxonomy): Bacteria > Acidobacteriota > Blastocatellia > Pyrinomonadales > Pyrinomonadaceae > JAFDVJ01. Next base: position 5,693 of record JALHNX010000103.1, read on the forward strand.
TCGGTTATTTTCAAACGATGATGATGAACGGCGCGGATCATTTAACGTCGGTCGTCTCGTATAAAATGAATCTGACCGGACCGGCGGTAACAATCCAAACTGCTTGCTCGACATCGCTCGTCGCCACGCATTTTGCTTGCCAGAGCCTTTTGCAGGGTGAATCGGATATGATTTTGGCGGGCGGCGCGTCAATCACGATTCCGCAAAAAGTCGGCTACCTGTTTCAGGAAGGCGGCATCAATTCGCCCGACGGTCATTGCCGTGCGTTCGACGCGAAATCGGAAGGCACGATTAACGCGAGCGGAATCGCCGTTGTGCTGCTGAAAAGATTGAGCGACGCGCTCGTTGACAACGATACCGTTTACGCCGTTATCAAAGGCTCGGCAATCAACAACGACGGCTCGGCGAAGATTGGCTACTCCGCGCCGAGCGTCGAAAAACAAGCCGAAGTGATTTTAGAAGCACTCGAAATTTCCGGTGTCGGCGCGGAAGAGATTTGTTTTGTCGAAGCGCACGGCACCGGCACGCCGCTCGGCGATCCGATCGAGGTCGAAGCACTGAAACGAGCTTACCGGCAAACGACCTCGAAAAATAGTTTTTGCGCCCTCGGTTCGGTGAAAACCAACATCGGTCACACGGATACGGCGGCGGGTGTCGCGGGTTTAATTAAAGCCGCGCTCGCGCTTTATCACCGCCAACTTCCGCCAAGTCTACATTTTGAAACGCCGAATCCGAAAATCAATTTTGCGGAAAGCCCTTTTTACGTCAACACGCGGCTGCTCGGTTTAACTGACCGCGACGGCGTGCTGAAAGCCGGTGTCAGCTCGTTCGGACTGGGCGGAACGAACGCGCATCTGATTCTGGCTGAACCGCCCCGCGTCGAAAGCGTCGAGAGCCGGAAAAAATGGCATCTGCTTCCGCTTTCGACGCAAAATCCCCAATCGCTCGAAAAACTGACCGCCAAATACCGGACTTTTCTGACGGAGAATCCGACGGAAAAGCTGGCGGATGTCGCTTTTACCCTGCAAAACGGACGCACCGCGTTTCGCTGTCGCCGATTCACGATTGCCGAAAACACGGCGCAGACAGCCGAGCTGTTTACGGAATTGAACCCGCAAAAAGTCTTCACCGCGATGCAGGATGCGACGCGGCAGCCGGTCGCGTTCCTCTTTCCCGGCTTAGGCTCACAATATCCGCGAATGGCGCACGGACTTCGGCAAAGCAATAAATTTTTCAAACGCGAATATGAGGCGGTCGAAGAAATTTTTCGCGATTTAAAGGGCGAAAGTTTTTCGCGCCGGCTCGAAAATCCGTCGCTTTCCGAAGAAGAATTGAAGGATTTAATGATGGAGCCGGAAATTTCGCTGCCGGCAATCTTCAGTCTCGAATACGCGCTCGCCAAAACGCTCGAAAAATACGGGATTTTTCCGCAGATTATGCTCGGTCACAGTTTCGGCGAGTATGCCGCCGCCTGTCTTGCCGGAGTTTTTTCGCTGGAAAAAGCGGCGCGGCTTGTTTTATACAGGGCGGAATTGCTCGAAAAAGTGAAAGGCGGCGCGATGCTTTCGGTTGCCGCCGGGGAAGCCGCCGTCAGCCCATATCTTGACGAGGCGGTTTCGGTCGCGCTCATCAACGGGAAAAATCTGACCACTCTCGCCGGTTCGGTCGAAGCCGTTGACCGCCTTCAGACGCGGTTGGCGGAAAATGGAATCGAAAGCAAAAAGATATTCGTTCGGACGGCGATGCATTCGCCGCAGGTCGACCCGATTATGCAGCCGCTTGAAGATTTTGTCGCCGCGCTCGCGCCCGAACCGCCGAAAATTCCTTATATTTCGTGCATTACGGGCAAAATAATCGAAGCGGCAACCGCGACCGATCCGGCTTACTGGTCGGCGCATTTGAGAAAAACCGTCAAATTCGACGACGCGCTGGCGACCTTATACGCCAATCAGGAAATAATTCCGCTCGAAGTCGGACCCGGAACGACGCTCAACACGCTGGCGCGCCAGCATCCGAAAAGAGCGAGCGGTCAAATTCCGCTTTCCATAATGAAACATCCGGCAGCGGGCGCGGACGACGAATACGTTTTTCTGCAAACTCTCGGCAGACTTTGGCTTTCCGGCGCGGCGGTTAACACGGAAAATCTTTACGACAGCGAAAAACGCCGCCGCGTTCCGCTTCCGACTTATCCGTTCGACGAAGGAAAATATTGGGTCAATCCGACGATGCGACCTGTCCCGATAATCGGTTCAGATCGTGCGGCGAGCGGAGAAGCCGAAAATCAATCTGTTGACGAATCTTCAAAATACGAGCGTCCCGACGTTTCGAGCGAATATTTGCCGCCCGCCGACGAAGTTGAGCAGTTAGTCGCCGATATTTGGCAGGAGTTGCTCGGAATCGAGCGCGTCGGTCGAAACGATAATTTCTTTGAATTGGGCGGACATTCGCTGGTCGCGCCTCAATTTGCCGTCAAACTCGGCGAACTTCTGGAAATCGAGATTCCCGTCGAAGTCATCTTCCAAAAGCCGACGGTTTCGGAAATGGCTGAATACATCGAAAATCTCGTAATGAGCGACGTTGAAAACACATAAAATTTATTTTTTTTACCTGAACGAAAATGAATTTAACAGAATTAAAAGCGAAAATCGCCGTGCGAAAAAGTGAGATTGGAGCGCGGGAAACAATCGTTAAACAACCGGACGGCGTAACGGATGTCAAAGCGACACCGAACCAGGAGCAGATTCTTTGGAAAATCCGGCGCGACGGCAAAAATTCCCATTATCATTTTATCGTTCATTTTGAAGGTTTGCTCGATGAACGAAAGCTCATTTCGGCAATCAACCGGGTTTTTGAAAATCAGGTCGCACTGCGAACCGCGTTTTACGAAAGCGCGGACGGCTGGCGACAACGCGTTGTTCCGTTTACGGAAATTGATGTCGAAATCATCGATTTGAGCGAGCTTCCCGAAGCGGAAAGCCAACGCCACGCTTTGAAGCTCGCGGAAAATCTTGCCGAATTTCCGATATCGGTTTTCGACGGCGAGTTGTTTCGTCTGCGCCTGCTTCGTTTGAGCGAAACGCATCATCTGCTCGTTGTCGTTCTCGCGCATCTCTGCTGCGATTTCGCTTCGCTGTCAATCCTCAACCGCGAAGTGATGACGAATTACGCGCAGCCGGCGGCGACGCAATCGGCGGCGATTAATTATCTGGACTACTGCAAATGGCTCGAAAATAAGTTCACTGCCGAGAAACTGGCGGAACAAAGAGCATTCTGGAAAAACTACCTGAAGACGGCGAAACCGTTGCGGCGGGGTGAAAACCCGTCCGATGCGAAGAAAATCGTCAATCACGAATTTCTGTCGGTTCCGGCGGCGGTCGGAGATAAAACCGAATCCTTAATCGCCGAATATCGTTACTCGCGGCAGGTCGTCTGCACGGCGGTTTTCGCTTTGACTTTGTTCGCTCAAACGCGACAAAACCCGTTCGCCGTCGGTTCTCCGACCAGCGGAAGAGACAAGCCGGAACTCGAAAATTTGATGGGCTGTTTTACGAACCTGCTGGTTTTCAATATCGAAATAGATGCCGGAAAAACTTTTCTTGAATTTCTCGAACAGGTCAGAAACAACATTCTTCAATGCTACCGCCAACAGGACACGCCGTTCGATTTAATCGAGAAATGCGCACCGGATATTTTCAAAAACGAAAACATTTCCTTAGCCGGAACGATTTTTTCCGTCAACGAAGTCGAGCGGCGGCAGTTCGATCTGCTCGGACTGAAAATCCGGATGGAAATGCTCGAAACTTTTCAGGCGGTTGCCGATCTGACTTTTACCGTCTATTTCGACCGCGAGATTTTCCTTTCCGCCGAATACGCGCAATCGGTTTTTTCACGCGAGGAAATCAAAAAATTACAAACCGATTACTTAAATTTATTGATGTTTTTCACTGCCCGCCCGGAGGCGAAAATCGCGCAAGCGGTTGCCGGCATCGAATCAAGCCTGCCGGTTATGAAAGACTAAACTGCCCGCGAAGATTCCCGCATTCATCAATACCGGCGAATTCGGCAAACCATTTATTAATCAAACGGAGACTTTAAAGATGAGAAAATTATTATTCCGCACATTTTTCGTTTTGGCACTGTCGCTGGCGGCGGCGGAACTTTCGGCTCAGAGTTTGAGCGGGGAAAACACGGTTCATAAAATCAATTCCGCGATTCTGAACGAGGAAAGAAATATTCTGGTGCGGCTGCCCGCCGATTACCGGCAGTTGCCGGCTGAGAAATTTCCGGTCATCTATTTGCTCGACGGCGAGAACCGGAATCCGCAGATGCTGGCAACTGTCGTCGAGCATCTGAGGGCGAATTTTCAGATGCCGTCGGTCATTCAGGTCAGCATTCCGAACACCGACCGGACGCGCGATCTGACCCCGACGGCGGACGGCGATTTTCCGAAAAGCGGCGGCGGCGACAAATTTCTGAATTTTCTCGAAAAGGAAGTTTTCCCCGAAATCGAGAAAAATTACCGCACCCAACCTTACCGGATTTTCGCCGGTCATTCGTTCGGCGGCTTAACGGTTATCTACACGATGCTGGCGCGACCGGAAATGTTCAACGCCTATCTGGCGGCGAGTCCGGCACTGTTCTGGGACGATCAATTGATTATTCGTCGAACGCCGGAGCTGTTGCCAAAGCAAAAGAACCTCAAGCGGATAATGTTTGTCGGCTTGGGCGACGAGCCTGAACTATTTAAGGAATACACGGCTTTTAAGAACAAAATTCTGCTTGCCAAACCAAAGAATCTCGTTTACGAATTCAAAATATTTCCGGGCGAAACTCACGGGTCGGCGATCCTGCCCGAGTATTATTACGGGTTAAAGAAAATATATGATGGCTGGTCGCCGATTCCAAAAACCTTTCCGCTTCCGAAAACGTGGCTCGCCGATTTGGAGACGCATTTCCGAAAGCTGTCTGCCCGATACGGTTATGAGATCAGGATTCCCGAATCGCTTCTCAACGGCATCGGCTACGGTCTGCTTTATCAGGAAAAACGCTTTGACGACGCGATTGTCGCTTTCCGAAAAAACGTCGCGCTTTATCCCGAATCGCCGAATGTTTACGACAGTTTGGGCGAAGCCTACGAAATCAAAGGCGACCTTCAACCGGCGAAGGATAACTACGAGAAAGCCTATAAATTAGCCGAATCGAAAGGCGACGCGGAATTAGCCAAAACAGCGCGGACGAATTACGAAAGAGTGGCGGGAAAAATCAAATAAAAGTCCGCCCGTCCTGAATTTTTCCAGCGACGGGCAAAGCGCGGTTCGATTTTTTAAATTTTTATAAACTTAACGAAAATGTCCGATCACACAGTCCAATCAACAACCCATAATCATCTGTTGCCATTTAACGAAAATTGGTTCGTCTGGAAGGATTTCTCTCTTCGCGGCGCGGGATTCGACGCGAATTTAATTGCCCGGCTGGCGGCTGAAGAAAGTCCGGCACTCGCGCGCGAAATCTTCGAGCAGCGCAAAATCTACCGCCAATCACATCAAAAAATCCGCCGTGCGCTCGATGATTTTCTGGCGGATGCTTCGGATACGGAAAGAAAAGCGGCGTTCAAGTTTAAAGAAAAATTACGCAAAAATAAAATTACCGACAGCTCGTGGCTACCCGTCCATATCAGGGAATTGTTGTCGGCTCTCGAATTGCTGCAAGCGACCATCGCCGAAAAAAAGGCGAAATTCAACGAAGTTTTTAACCGCGAGCGAAAGGAAATCGGTGTCAGGCTCTGGGAAATCGGACAGAGTCCCGAATTGCGCGAGGCAATAATCTGGCAAAACCGGCAGGCATTTCGCGATTTCGTCAAACCCTGGCTCGACACGCCGCCCGACCCGGAGATCAGCAACCGTTGGAAGAAAAGAAGAGAATTGCTGCTGACCAGTTATCTTCAAAGATACACGACGAAAAACGACTCCATCGGCTTTTTCGGTCCGGTCGCGTGGGGAATCATTTCGGAAACGGACGATAAAATCGCGGTCGGTGAAGGCGATGAATTTCTCGCCTACCGGAACGTTTTCACCGAAGGCTGGGCAATAGATGCGCTGGCGAGCGCGTTTTCGGCGGATTCGGAAGTCACGCGCTGGCTCAATCCGCGCCGCTTTTCGTATATCCGGCTGGTGGGGGATAAATTGTTCGTCGGCGATGAAAAACCGCAAACCCTGCCGCCGAAGTTCGTCGCGGTTCTCGCCCGGTGCGACGGACGGCGAAATGTTTCGGAAATCATCGAGCAAATTCTCGCTGATAAGTCCGGCGGGATAAATTCGGAGAAAGAAGTTCTAAATATCTTAACGATGCTCGAAAAACGGCAAATCGTCGCGTGGCATCTGGAAATTCCGTGGATTGCCGATTTTCCGAGACAGCTTACCTTCGAGCAGAGGTTCGCCGAAGCCATCGGCGCACTCAAAAACGAAGAGATTAAAAAGCGTCTGGAAAACGAATTCGGACTTTATCTTGACGCGCTCGAAGAAACGCGGAAAGCCGCCGGAAATGTCGAAAAACTCGATCAGGCTTTAGCCCGTCTCGATGAATTGTTCGTCGAACTGACCGGACGCGCGGCACAGCGCGGCGCGGGCAAAACTTACGCCGGCAGAACCATTGTTTTCGAGGATTGTCGCCGTGCCGTTTCGATAACGCTCGGCAAAAAGATTCTGGACGAGATTGCCGCGCCGCTCGATTTATTGTTCACGAGCGTCCGCTGGTTGACGAACCGGACGATTGAAGTTTACAAGGAAGGGTTGCTGACCGTTCACGACGAAATTTTGCGCCGCACGGAAGGCGAAAAAGTCGAATTTTTCGATTTCTGGAAACAGGCAAACGCCTTGTTTTTTCACGAGACAGCCAGTTTAGCCAAAAAAATTGTTCCCGAATTTCAGGAAAAATGGCGGAAAATCCTGAATGTTCCGAAAGACGAAAAAGCGGTCGTTTACGACTCCGCGACGCTGGCGGACGAAGTGCGCAAGGAGTTTTTCGCCGAATTGCCCGGCTGGTCAATCGCCAAATACAATTCGCCGGACGTGATGATCGCCGCGCGCGATCTCGAACACATCAACGGCGGCGATTTTCAATACGTCATAGGCGAGCTGCACATCGGTGTCAATACGCTGATGAATTCGATGTTCGTGCGGGTTCACGAAAATCCGGCGGAGATTATGGAATATTATTTCGCCGATTTTCCGCGCCCGCGTTTTATCATCGCTCCGCCCAAGGAAATGGTAACTTCGCGCAATTACCCGCTGTTAAACGCAGCGAAGGATTTTTATCTCGGATTTACAAAGGATGCCGTCAATCTCGGAAAGGGAAATTATCTCGAAATAAGCGACCTGATCGTCGAAAAAATTGACGGCGAGCTGTTTGTCGCAACGCGCGACGGAAAAAATAAATTTCCGACGCAGGTGGTTTTCGCCGACATTCTAAGCGGAATCTGCACAAATTTGTTCAAGATCGTCGAGCCGGCAGATCACACGCCGCGCATCACTTTCGACAAGCTGGTCGTGCAGCGCGAAACGTGGCGATTTCCGTTTTCCGCGCTCGATTTCGCTTTTGCGGGCGAGGAAAGCGAGGCTTTTCTGGCGGCACAATCGTGGCGGCTTGAATTTAACGTGCCGCGCCGCGTTTTTCTCAAGCTTTCCGGCGAAACCAAGCCGTTCTTTCTGGATTTCGACAGCCCGGTTCTGATCGAAAACGTCTGCAAAAACATCAGGAATCTGGCGGAACAAGCGAGCGGCGAAGGCATCGCGGTTTTTTCGGAAATGTTGCCGGATTTTGAAAACCTGTGGTTCAGCAATAAAAAAGGCGAGCGATTTACCAGCGAATTTCGCTTGGTTTTCGTTGATAAAAAAGGACTCAGCCTGTAATTTCCCGCCGCCTTCGGGAAATCGAAAATTATTTGATTTCGATATTTTATTTAAAAGGAAAATCAGCCAAATGGAACTATTAAAATTTCTCGTCCAGCATTCTAAAACGATGGTTTGGACGGCAATCTTCGTCGGAATATTAAACGGCGCGGCGAGTACCGGACTTTTAAGCTTAATCAGTTACTCGCTGAGCGTCGAGCAGCCGGACAGAAGCCGTCTCGTTTTGTATTTCGTTCTGCTGTGCATCGCGTCTGCCGTTTTCCGAATCATTTCGGAAATCATTTTCGTTCGTCTCGGACAGCAAGCGGTTTATAAATTAAGAATCTGGCTGAGCCGTCAGATCCTCGCGTTGCCGCTCCCGAAAATAGAGGAATTAGGCACGGCGCGGCTGACCGTCGCGCTGACCGAAGATATTTTGTCAATTACCAACGCGGCGACACTCGTGCCGATATTGTTTATCAATCTCTCGCTCGTCGTCGGCTGTCTGATTTATCTTGTTTGGCTCTCGCCGATTGTCTTTCTGATGGTCGGCGGTTTTATCGTGGTCGGGATAATTTCATACCAGATTCCGGTTTTTCTGGCGACGCGGCAATTCGTCGCGGCACGCGAAACCGAAGATAAAATGTTCGATTATTTTCGCAGTTTGATCGAGGGCGTGAAGGAATTGAAGATGCAGAAAAGTAAAAGTACGTTTTTTCTCGACGAGATGCTGGAGAAAACCGCCCGCCGCTTTTCGGATGTAAACATCAGGGGAATGAGCATTTATTCGTTCGCGGCAACGTTCGGTCAACTGCTGGTTTTTATCGTGGTCGGTTTTATCTTATTTTACCTGCCGCTGATTTCCCCTAATTATTCCGGCTTGATTCTGGTCAGCTACACGCTCGTCATTTTGTATGTGATGACACCTTTACAAATCGTTCTCAATACGATGCCGAACCTGGCACGCGCGAGCGTGGCGGTCGAAAAGCTCGAATCCCTCGGTCTGACGATGCGGCAGAACGCTGAAACGCCGGCGGACGAAGCCGAAAATCCGAAACTTTTGACCAACGCGCGCGGCGGGTTTGAGAAACTCGAACTCGTTAACGTCAGATACCTTTACCGCACCGAAAACTCCGAGGACGAATTTCAGCTCGGACCGCTTAATCTTTCGGTCGAAAAAGGAGAGCTGATTTTTCTGACCGGCGGCAACGGCAGCGGTAAGACGACGCTCGCCAAACTGCTCGCCGGATTATACCTGCCCGACGAGGGGCAACTGAAAATGAACGGCGTGGTTATTGACGCGTCGAACATCGAAGCTTACCGGCAAAATTTTTCGCCCGTTTTTTCGGATTTTTATTTGTTCGACCGCATTCTCGACGGCGATTCGGCAAAAGTTGATAAAAATTCGGACGAGCTGCTCGAAAAACTACAGCTCACCAAAAAAGTGAAAATAGAGAACAACGCTTTTTCGACGATCAAGCTTTCACAGGGACAAAGAAAACGGCTCGCGCTCTTGTGCGCGTATCTTGAAGACAGTCCGATTTATCTTTTCGACGAGTGGGCTGCCGATCAAGACCCGCATTTCAAAGAAATTTTTTATTACGAAATCCTGCCCGAATTGAAAAATAAAGGGAAAACGATTTTTGTCATCAGCCACGACGACCATTATTACCACGTCGCCGACCGTTTAATTAAATTGGATTACGGTGTCATCGAATCAGAAAAGCGAAAAGCTTTCGCCATTTAAATCGAAACCGCCGGTTTTCAGACCCGACCCGCCGAAAACTTAATAAACAAATGCGCGAAACCTCTCCGAAAAATCCATGGATTTCACCCGTCGCCGGTTCGGAGAACGCCAAAATCCGTTTATTCTGTCTGCCCTACGCCGGCGGAAGCTCGCAGATTTATCGCGGCTGGCAGAGCCGCTTTCCCGACGAAATCGAAGTTTGCGCGGTCAATCTGCCCGGACGCGGCAGCCGGCTCGCCGAAACGCCTTTCACCGATATGCCGAGCGTTGCCGGAGCTGTCAAAGACGGTTTGCTGCCTTTTTTCGACCGCCCGTTCGCTTTTCTGGGGCATAGTATGGGCGGAATACTGAGTTTTGAAATAACGCGACTGTTGAGGCGGCTCGGACTGCCGCTGCCGGTCAAGTTGTTTATCAGCGCGTGCGGCGCACCGCACCTACCGTCGCCCGAACGCCGCGCCTCTGCTCAGCCCGAACCGGAACTGATAGAAGAACTGCGCCGTCTTAACGGAACGCCGCCCGAAATACTCGATAATCACAAGCTGTTAAACATTCTTCTGCCGGTCATCAAGGCGGATTTTTCCGTTTGCCGGACGTATGTTTACACCGCCGAACCGCCGCTCGATATTCCGATTATCGTTCTGCGCGGCGCGGACGACAACGACGTTTCCGAAGAATCGGCAGTCGCCTGGAAAGAGCAGACGACCAATGATTTTCTGTATTCGACGCTTCCGGGCGACCATTTTTTCTGCCATACGGAAACAGATAAAATAATCGAAATTATCGCCCGCGAATTGTTTTATTACACCGGCTACGGCGCGTATTAAGACTCGCGGCGGAGCGGCGGAACACGATGCTCAAACCGCGCTTCGTCCGCATTTAGTCAGGCTTGCCGAAAATCTTGTAACTTTTTCCTTCACCGAAACACTTACTAATTGCCGGTGAATTTTCCGGTTTGTTCTTTTATCCGGTTTTCGCCGGCGAAAGACCGTGCGCTCTTAACTTTAACGACGAAACGGACAGGAGTTTTCAGGGAAATTCCGTTAAAGCGTTTTTCGGCAGTGTCTGAGGAGAATAATCACAAATGTCTAAACCGGTTTTTTTTATAATCGTTCTTTTCTTTACCGTCCATCAAGCCATTTCGGCGCAGGTTCCGAATAAAAATTCAACACCGTCTGACGAAAGGAAATCGGCGACGATTGCAGTAGATAAAAAAACGCCGGTCGTGATTCCTTTTTTAACGGCAAGTCCGCAGATTGACGGGCTTTTGAACGACGAAGTTTGGAAACAAGCGGCGGTGCTGAAAGATTTTTATCAAACGCAGCCGGGCGACAATATCGCGCCTTCTTTTCCGACCGAAGTTTTAATCGGCTACGACGACAAGAATTTGTTTCTCGGCTTCAGGGTTTTCGACGAGCCGGGCAAAGTCCGGGCGACGATTGCGCAACGCGACGACGTTTCCGCTGACGATAACGTCAGCATTTATCTGGATACTTTCGACGACCGGCGGCGCGCTTATTTTCTCCAGTTTAACCCGCTCGGCGTACAGGGCGACGCGATTTACACCGAAAGCGGCGGCAAGGATTTCAGCTACGACATCGTGATGGAGTCGAAAGGTGTCATTACCGGCGACGGCTATACGGTCGAGGTTATGATTCCGTTCAAGTCGCTACGTTACGAAGCCGGCAAAAATAAACGCTGGGGCATTCATTTTTTTCGTGAGATCAAACGCCTGAATAATGAAGAAAATTCGTGGATGCCGCTCTCGCGCGACAACAGCGCACTGCTCAATCAGTCGGGTTTCATCACGGGGCTTTCCGAAATTTCGACCGAACGAACGCTGGAAGTCATACCAAGCGTCGTTTTGTCGGAAAACGGGGAAAAACAACAAATCTTTGTCAATTCCGGCATCCCCGGCAAAGCGCCGGTCGAGAGATTCAGATTTTTGAACCGACCGGTAAAAGCCGAATTCGGATTGAACCTGAAATACACTTTAACGCCGAGTATTTCGCTTGATATGGCGATCAATCCCGATTTTGCGCAGGTCGAAGCTGACGAGACGGTCGTCACGGCAAACCAGCGTTTTCCGATCTTTTTTCCTGAAAAAAGACCGTTTTTTCTCGAAGGCATCGAGATTTTTCAAACTCCCGTGCAGGTCGTCAACACGCGCACCATCGTTGATCCCGACGTGGCGGTAAAAATCACCGGAAAACGCCGAAAAACGACTTTCGGGCTGCTGGTCGCCAGTGATAACGCGCCCGGAAATTTCTCCGAAGAAGAACGCGCTGACCCGGACGTTCTGCCCTCGATTCTGCCGTTTCTGGATAAAAATTCGACGGTCGGAGTTTTTCGCGCCAAGCACGACATCGGCACGGAGTCGAGTCTCGGCGGCATCGTGACATCATACGATTTCGCAGGCAGATTCAATCGCCTGTTCGGTTTTGACGGCAGAATAAAAACAAATAAAAAAACTTACATTGACTTTCAACTGCTCGGGACGGTGACAAAGGACGATTTTTTTAATCCTGAGACGGGAAACGTTGATTACCGCGTCGGGCGTGGCTTCGGATATTATTTCCTGTTTAACAGTCAAGGCAGAAACTGGACGTATCGCGCGAATCTGCGCGGCTTAACGCAGGATTACCGTGCGAACATCGGTTTTACGCCGCGCGTCAACAATAATCGCCACGATTATTTCGTGCAGTATCGTTCGAATCCGAAACCGCAATCGCCGGTCGTTTTCTGGCAGACTTACAGTTCTTTCCGACCGAATTTCGATTTTCAGGGAAGACTTCAAAGTTGGACGCAAGAGGCTCAGGCTTATTTTTCGCTCAAAAAACAATCCTATCTCGGAGTCGGCGCAACCATCGGTTACGAACGGTTATTTGAAGAGGAGTTCGGGCGAAAGCGCAGTTTGACCGATTCGGGAACTTTTATCGGCGACGATAACGAGCGTTCGACCAACACGCGTTCTTTTTACGTATTCGGCGGCTCGACTCCGAATAAAAAAATCTCCTTCAACTTTTTGACGATTTTGACGAAAGGCGCGTTCGATTTCGATTTCGGCGCGGGTCCGAAATTTCCCCGCGTCAGCCCGGCGGCTTTGACCGATCGGTTCGCGTTGCTCGATCCCGGTCCGGGCAACGGGTTCGATTTTAACGGCGGTGTTTCTTACCAGCCGACCGAAGCGTTATTGTTTTCCGCCGCCTATACCAAAAGCCGCCTGACGCGCCGCGACACGCGGCGCACGGCTTACGACGACGATATTTTATCTTTTAAGGCGAATTATCAATTTACGAGGTTCATTTTTCTGCGCGCCCGCACCGACTACGATTCGCTCAGGAGCAGAATCCGGGGGCAGTATCTCGTCGGCTGGACACCGCGACCGGGAACAGCCTTTTATGCCGGTTACAACGACGACCTTTCGATTAACGGTTTCAACCGCTTTAACAGCACTCCGGCGCGCGGCTTAGACCTTTACGGAAGAACTTTTTTTATAAAGCTGTCCTATCTGTTCAGAAAAAGTTTCTGACTCGAAGACTTTGCTTCGCGCTCGTTTCGGAGTATGTTAGCTATTTTCGGAAAAAGAAAAAAAGTTGTAACTTTTTTTCTTTTTCCGTCACTAACATAGATAACTAATGACGGGCGTTTATTGTCAAACTTTGAATGAATCTATCGGTCAGCCGCAGGTTATGAATTCTTTTAACACTGACGACACGGCAGACGATTTCGCCCTGCCCGCGTCCGACACGGCGGCGGCGGAGCAAGTCTTTCGGAATATCTGGGAAAGATTCAATCTGCCGGTCAAAAAATTCATTTACGATATGTGCGGAAGCTACGATCTGACCGAAGAACTCACGCAGGAAACCTTTGTCCGGGTTTTCAAGGCAATGGACAACTTTCGCGGCGAAACGAAATTTTCGTCGTGGATTTTCGGAGTCGCCAAAAACGTCGTGTTTGAAAATTCGCGGCGGGCGAAAAAAAATAGCCGGCACGTCGAAATCGAGCAGGCGGCGGCTTTCACGTTGGCGGGAGAAGCCTTTTCACCGGAGCATTCGGTTCTCGAATCCGAAATGCGCGACGCGATTTATAAAGCCCTCGATAAAATCGAGCCGGAACAAAGAACCAGCTTCGTCCTGCGCGTTTTTCACAATAAAAGTATGGTCGAAATCGCCGAAATCACGGGCTTCGGCATTTCAAAAATCAAGGTTGACATCCACCGCGTGCGTCTCAAACTGCGTAAACAATTAAGGTCGTTCAGGGAGATAAGCGATGAGTTGTGAAAAATATATTATATTGCTGGACGAATTTCTGAACGACGAACTGGACGCGCAAACGCACAGCGCGGTCGCGGCGCATCTTGACGATTGCGCGGCGTGCGGCGAGGAAATTCGGCTTTTAAGACTCGACACGGCTTTTTACCGAAAAGCCGTGATA
>JALHNX010000104.1 GCA_022843305.1 Pyrinomonadaceae bacterium
CGTAATCGCATTTCGTTTCGTCGCGCAAAACAAAAGCCGCCGCCAATAATTTAAACCCGATTTTTTTGATAACCTTCGCCGGCGGCAAATCCGCGCTCCAGCTTTTACGGACAAGCTGGTCGGCTTGCGCGACCCAAAACGGGCGGATTTTATCGAGTTCCGTAATGTATCCGGCAATCTCCCGCACATCTGCTTCGTCGAAACGATTCAAAAACGCCGCCAGCGTTTCCTTTGAATTGATCCCGCGGCAGGCAATCGCCACCTCGCGCAAACCGAGTTGGCGCGTAAATTTTTCAAGTTCGTCAAAGGTAAATCCGTCCAGTTCATCAGGCTCATAAACATCTTCGAGCGCGATAAAATTCGATAAAAATTTTTGCCTCACAAGCGCGACTATTTCCTCGCTGATCAGATTTCCGTTTATTTTATTATCGGGAACAAAATTCAAATCCAGATAAAGTGAAATGCGGCGGCTCAAATCCGGCGGCAGATTCTTTAAAATTAATATTTGAACCGGCTTCGGCTCGCGGGTTAAAACTTCGACAATGCGCAACGGATTTATATTTTCATCCAGCCGTTTCGACAATCCTCGCCGGCGAATCTTTTCAAGCCGCCCTTCGTGCCAGTTTTCACGGGTTTCCTGCGTCAAACCGTCAATTGATCCGGCGCGGGATTTTAACGACTCGAAATCTTCTTTGTTTAAAGCGCTGAAAGATTTTTCCGCGATTTCAAGAGCCGATTCAGCGATTTCCCGCTTTTCGTTTTTGGCAAAATTTTTCTCGAACGCTATATCGAGCGCGAGCAAAATGTCTGCTTTTTCGGCTTGCGAAATCGTTTTCATCGTTTAATCACCGAAGATTTTCGTCATCTTCTTCATCATCGTCAAAATCGTATCTTTCATTTAGCAGAACTTTTTTCATCGGTTTCGCGGCTTCGATATTTTCGATTTTTTCCGCTTCGTCGGTTTGATTGCGCCGTTTTTTGCGAAGCACGAAAACCACCGAAACAAACGCCAGAATCGTTGCCAAACCGATGCCCGATACAAGCGCGATCCGCATAAAATCGTATGCGACTTTATTATCGGGAAGCGGTCGAAGCGGTTTGGCGGTCACGACAACGCTCACATTTTCGGGCTGAAGAGCCGGAACGCTCCGCGCGACCAGACTCGCAATTTCGTCTTTGCTGACGGGAAAAGACTGCGTTTTATAATTTATCAAAACCGAAGCCGTCGAAGGATACGGATTGATCGCCAGCGAACGGTCTTGCGGCGGAACGAAATTGACATCAACGCACGTTACGCCCGGAAGTTTGCGAAGCTGTGATTCGATGTTCATTTTCATCCGCCGCTGTTCACGCGCTCTTTCGACTTCGATCGAAGTTATCACCGCGCCGCCTTCGGGTTCGGGCGGGTCGGGTCGCCCGAGACAATGATCTTCCATTAACTGAATCGCCGCCGAAACCGCATCTTCGTCGCCGTCAACCAAAATCTCGAAAGATTTCCGCACGCCTTCGCCGATTTCATTTTTCCGCGCGCGGATTCCGTTTTCGCCCAGAACGTCAATTATCTGATTGGCTTCGGCTTCGATTTTGACGGTTTGAACTTTTCGGGCACTACAGCCCGCCAGCAAAATTGCCGTCAACAGAAACAATAAAACACTTTTTGACTTAAAAAAAACGGAAGTTTTTATCATTAATTAATCTTTTATCCGTTAAAAACTGCTCACTACCGTTCGCTATACTGATTTATCAATTGCTCATTTCTTCAATTAAAGGCGGCATCAAGCCTTCGGGCAATTCGGCAAACTCGTTTTCAAAACTCGCAAAATCGTGATTCGCCTGACGCATCGAAATTCTGCCGATCGGCTGAATATTCAGTTCGGGCGTTAATTCCTGATACGACAGCACGGCGAGATTCGAAAATTCCAGCTCGACCATTTTCCTCACAAAACGGCGCAATTCCATATCCGTAACAATCACGGGCGGCTGCGCGGTCGGCGGTCGGTCGGCGATTTCACGTCGAATCGCATCCAAAATATCGTGCGCGATGGTCGGGTCGAGCGACAGAAACGAACCCGTCGAGGTGCGCCGAATCGCGCCGCGAATCACGTCCTCAATTTCGGGGTCGAGCAAATAAACGAAAAGCGTGTCGCTTCCCAAAGCATAACGGAACGAAATATACCGACGCATTGCGGCGCGAATATGTTCGGTCAGCATTACGGGGTCTTTTTCGATTCTGCCCCATTCGCTCAAAGCGTCGAGGATTGATTTAGTATCACGAATCGAAATTCCTTCCTGCACGAGCCGCTGTAAAACGTCCGTAAATTGATGAATCGTAATGACCTTGCCGATAGTTTCCTCGACCAGTTTCGGCATCGCCCGCGCCACAAAATCGAGATAGCCCTGCGCTTCCTGAATGCCGAGAAATTCGTGCGCATAGCGGCGCATAATCCGCGAAAGATGCAGCAAAATCACGTCTGCCGGTTCCCAAACCTTCAAGCCGGCGGTTTCGGCAAGATGCCGCTGTTCAGCCGGAATCCACGCGCCCGGACGCAAATCAGCCGGATTATTGACGTTTTCGCCTTCGATGCCGAAAACGCGGATATTTTCCGCCGAATCGTTGACGTAAACGCAATCCGGGCGCAGCGAACCCGTGCCGACGGGAACTTCTTTAACCGCGATATAATATTCGTTCGGCACGATCGGCGCATCTCCGCCGACGTAGCAGAACGGCACCATCACGCCCAAATCGTAATAAAGCGCGTTGCGGAGTTTGGGGATTTCGGCGCGAAACCGTGCGCCTTCGGGCGTATTTTTATCAACCAGATGCGACAGTTCGCCGCTGACGACAACCGCCATCGGAACGGTAAAACTCATCTGAATATCGTCAGACTCGCTTGCCGCCTGCGACTTATCCAGCATTTCGCCTGCTTCGCTGAGTGATTTTTGACGGCGGTAAAGAAAATAACCGATGCCCGCTGCGCCAGCCGCGACCGGAATAAACAAAAGATTCAAAGGCGAAAGAAGCCCCATCACCCCGGCGGTGATAAAAAGCGGTTTCGGCGAAGTAAAAATCTGCGCGGCAATATCCGAACCGACGTTTGAAGTTTCGTCGTGCGAAGAAACGCGGGTTACAACAATGCCAGCCGAAAGCGTGATCAGAAGCGATGAAATAACCGCCGCCAATCCGTCGCCGAAGGTCAAAATCATATATTTATCGGCGGCTTCTGAAAGATTCAGTTCGTTTCTGAAAACGCCGATGCTCAATCCCGCGCAGATATTGACGACGGCAATGATGATTGTGCAGATCGCATCGCCTTTGACGAATTTCATCGCGCCGTCCATCGCGCCGTGAAGCTGGGATTCTTTGCCGAGTTCGACGCGCATCATCCGCGCCTGTTCCTGCGTGATCAAACCCGAACGCAAATCCGCGTCAATCGCCATCTGTTTTCCCGGCATCGCGTCGAGCGTAAATCGCGCCGCAACCTCTGCGACGCGTTCCGAACCTTTACTGACAACGAGATACTGAACGACGAGAATAATAACGAAAAGCACGAATCCCGTAATTATGTCGCCTTGCGCCGTCACTCTGCCGAGTGCTTCGACAACCGAACCGGCTTCGCCCTGACTCAAAATATTGCGCGTTACCGAAACGCTCAGGGTCAAACGAAAAATCGTCGTTAAAAGCAAAATCGTCGGGTAGGAGGTAAGCTGAACGGGCGAATTGATGAAGAGTGAATTTACCAGAATGACAATCGAAATCGCCAGATTGATGAGAATTAAAACCGAAACCGCTTCGAGCGGCAGGGGAATGAAAAACGTCCCGACCGCGAGCAGAAGCGCGATGGGCAAAAGCAAATCCTTATATTTTGCCATCGTTGCCGTCACTCCGCCCTGACCCAAAAGCGAGTTTATATTCAGCGAATTGCCGATGGCTTTCATTTTTATAGCGTTTCCCCTTGAATTAATAAAATCAGCTAATTTTAACAATAACTGCACGTTTATTAAAGGATTTTGTTCCCGAAGATTTTAATCCGCTTACGTATAAACCGTAATTTTACACTCTACATTTTGCATTTTACATTAAACTGCAAATAAATATCCCTTTTGCGACTTGCGTTTACGGCAGAAAGCGGTTTGTCAAACGACGATTGTTTTAAGACATTTCAATTTTACAAATAGATTGAATTAATAAAATTCAAGAATCAAAAAGATGACCGCCGCCGTAATCAGCGTGCCGATTGCCATAATAATAATTTCGGTAAGCGTAAAATAGCCGAAAATATTGCCTTTGCGGCGCGGTTTTTCGGCGGCATCGGGAATTTCGCTTGAATAAATAAAATCCGATTCGTCAATTTCATTTGCGCCGATGTCGTTTGCCGTTTCGTCCAGTAAAACCGGCGGCGGCAGTTCCTTCGGCAAGATCGAATCAAGAATCAAAAGCGCGGTCGGTTCGTGAAATTTGATAACCGTTTCGAGGTCGAGTTTCGCCGTTTCCTGCGCTAACAGAAAGATTTTATCGTCGTTTTTCAAACGGCGCGGCTCCGCGAGAGTTTCGTCATTGAGCCAAACATCGCCTTTTTTCAGCGGAGATAAAACAACGCCGCTCCAATCTTTGCGGATTTGCGCCCGCACGGTTTCGATCTCCTCAGCGTTCGCCGAAATCACGCATTCGCCCGCGATCGTCCAGCCGAGCCACATTTTTTCCGTTTCCAGATAAACGCGCCGACTGTCGCCGTCGGCTTCCCTGATCAAAAAATAAAACTTTTCTTCCGAACGAAGATTTTCCAGAACATCGCTCAAACTTCGCTCGAATTTGACGTTCGGATTTTCTGAAGAAACATCGGGCAACGGCTGTTTATCCGATAAATTCGGCTGAATTTCGGACGAAAAAGCGGTCGTTTCGGCTAAATCATCAGCCCGTAATTTTTTCCCCTTTTCTTCCGATTCGGGAGTTAATGTATAACCGTCAATCTTGATTTCATCGCCGAATTGCAGATTCCGCAGTGCGCCCTGCGGGAGAATTTCGCCGTTGACGGCGGTTCCGTCCGTTCGGCAAAGCAATGTCATCGCACCCTCTTCGCAGACAATGACAAGCTGTTCGGGCGCGATTTTTTCATCTCTTAACTCGATGGTCGCCGAAGAATCGTTCCCGACGGTGATGATACCGTTCGCGGGAATTTCCTGCGTGAATTCGGAAAGTATTTTCCTACTTTTTTTGACCAACAGCCTCTTAATCATTCAATAATTTCGAACCTTTCAACTAACAAATCATTTATAAAGAATAGTAACATAAGGCGGTTTGAGCAGACAGTTAAGGTATTTTCGGGGAGATTGAATTTGGGTTAGTTTACTCTAAAAAGTATTCAAAACCGAAAGTAAATAAACGATTTAACTTTCCACGAAGAAAGCTCTCCGGCATTTCTGCGAAGTCTTTAAAAATTCAAATAATCAAAAAAAACAGGAAACATTCCCGAAATATTACCGATAATATGGTTAGGTGAAGAAATATTTTTATAATTAACCTTTTGACAATTTTATTTTCAGGAAAATAAAGGGTTATAACGAACAATAAAATCAAATCGGATTTTGTTCGGAGTTACGGCTTCAAATATGAAAATCGCGCTTGATATTCAACTTGGATAATCACCAAAAACTTGTCAAAGTGCGAACGCCGATTACGCATAAATGCGTAACTCTAAACAAACACGTTTCGGCAAAAGCTTTTGTTTTATACATAAAATCAAACAATGCCATTTCGTCTAATGCTTTTGCCGAATTAATTTTTATTTTGATTTTGTGCCGGTAAAATTTTTCTTCCACAAAACTTCATGCAACTCTAGTGCTTCTCTTCTTTAGGCTGGTTTCTATGTTTCAAGAAACCAGCCCTTTTTTTATTTAAAATCCGTCACCCAAACATTGTCTGAAAATTTATTGATCTGAAAGCACGCCGATTACAGCCAAACGCTGACGCAGACGGTTGACGGCTTTTGAATGCAGACGTGAAACCCACGATTTATTGACACCCATTTTTTTGGCAAGTTCGGTCGTCGAAAGGTTTTTGAAATAAAGCGATTCGATGATTTCGCGTTCCTTTTCGGGCAATTCGCGGATGATTTCGCGGACGATTTTGATGGTTTCCGAAAACTCGACCGAAACATTCGGCAAATCGCGCGAATCGGCGACATCAGGCGCATTTTCTTCGCTGAGCGACAGTAAATACGCGGGAATTAACGAATCAACAATTTTTTCGACCGACTGAATTTCGTCCTCGACATTCCTCGAAGGATTTTCTATTTCATCATCTGCCGCCGTCTGCGACAAATCATTAAGCGCGGATTCGCGGCGCACCCACGCATCGTTCGGCGTGCGCGTCAAAATTCCCATCTGGCGCAAACCGTCGAAAATCGCGCCTTTGATGCGGTAGTAAGAAAACGTGACGAACGAAACTTTGCGGCGCGGGTCGTAGCGTTCGGCGGATTCCAGAAGTCCGACCATCCCGTAGGCGACAAGCTCTTCAAAAT
This sequence comes from Pyrinomonadaceae bacterium, assembly GCA_022843305.1. Taxonomy (GTDB): domain Bacteria; phylum Acidobacteriota; class Blastocatellia; order Pyrinomonadales; family Pyrinomonadaceae; genus JAFDVJ01. Next base: position 6,519 of record JALHNX010000104.1, read on the forward strand.
CAATGCGGACGGGAAAACTGTTTGAAACCTGTTTGGCGATTGAATAAACATACGGACGATACCGTTCGACAAGTTCGTCGCGGTCGGCAAACGCCGTCTGCGCGGCGGTCGGATTTTCGGGATTTTGTTCAGCCACAAGTTTTCTCAAATTTACCGTAACTCATTTTTGTAAAAAATTTCAAAAGCCTGTTTTCGGAAAAATTTTGGTATAAAATGGATTTATTAAAATTTTCTGCAACTAATCAAAATGTTATTAACATCTTTAAATCATAATAACCGAAAACAACAATAAATTTAACCGGCTCGGTTAAAGCAAATTTAATGAAGGCGAAAAAATATCGTTTGGAAACAGTTTTAGGAGTCCGCCGCCGCGCGAATGACGACGCGGCGCAGCAAGTCGCGCTGTGCCTTCAGCAATTGCGGTCGGCGGAAGAAGAACTGGTTCGCCGTCAGGCAAAACTGCAAGATTGCCGGGAACAGCAAAACAAGGCGCAGACATTGATGAACGAGGAATTGAGCAAAGGAATTCAGGCGCAAAACGTTTTGGCGCATCAAAATTATTTGAACGATTTGCGAAAACTCTTAATCAAGCTGAAAAACGATGTCGAAGCACAAATTCAAACGGTTACAAAAGCCGAAAAGGAACTCGAAACAGCCCGCGAAAAACTTGCCGAATCGGCGCGTGATTTAAAATCAATCGAGGTTCACAAAGAAAATTGGCAAGTTTCCGAGCAAAAGGAAGAAAATAAACGCGAACAAAAGATCGGCGACGAAATCGGCGCGATTCTTCACGGACGGCGCGAGAGTTCGTAATTTTATTCGGTGAATTTAAAGAAGGTTGCTCTGTGAGGCATTAAAATATTATGATTGTTACGACTGAAAACAAATTGCTGACAGATTTGCCCGTAACAAACCAGAACATTTTCCCGACTCACTTTAACGTAATTTGCAGAGTGAAAATTTCAAGATTGTTATGACGGAGAAAAAAGAACAAATAATTCAGACGTTTCAAAACGGAAGAACCGAGGATGAATTGCGTCTTTTTCCGTTTGCCGTCGCCGGTTTGGTCTGTTTTACGATTGCCGTCGTTTTAGGCACGGGAAGCTGGTTTGTCTTCGGCTCGCGCAATCGCCTGAATATTCAAACGGCGGCTGAAACAAACTTTCCGTCCGTAAATGCCGAAAAACCTGCGGAAATTCAGGCTTTGCCGCCGGCAATGGAAGTAAATCCGGTTATTGCGGCAAACGAAAAAACTTTGCCCGAAGGCGTTGTCGAAGTTGCCGCCGGCGAATTCACCATCGGCGGCGGCGAAACGAAACTGCCGGTTGAACGCGTTTTTGTGAGGAATTTTTCGATTGCCGAAACCGAAGTGACCAATGCGCAATATGCCGAATTCGTTAAAGAAACTAATCATTCTGCGCCGCCGGATTGGCAAAATGGACAGTTTCAAAAGGGCAAGGATAATTTTCCGGTAACGAACGTTTCATTTCAGGACGCAGAGGCTTTTTGCAAATGGTTGGAAAAGAAAATCGGTTTGCCGGTGCGTCTGCCGACCGAAGCCGAATGGGAAAAAGCCGCGCGCGGAAACGGCGCGAACAAATATCCGTGGGGCGGCGAATGGAACAAGGAAGCCGTGATTTCAAAGGAAAACGGCGGTCAAATATCGGCGGTCAAAAGTTTTGCGCTTAATCGTTCGCCGTTCGGCGCGTATGATATGGTTGGAAACGTCTGGGAATGGACGCAGGATACGGTCGGTAAAAACGAAGCCGTGACTGACGAAGAGGTCAAAGAAGCACTTGAAAAAGGACAGGTTTTGCGGATTGTCAAAGGCGGCTCGTCTTTGATTCCGGCAGCGCAAATTTCGGCGCAGGCGCGCTACGAAATCCCGGAAAATACAAAAGTTCCGTCGGTCGGTTTCAGATACATTATCGAACGAAAATAAATACTCTGAATTTGAAATGATTAAAAAAAACACCAAAGCAATGAGGAGGAAAAATTACCTGATGTTTAATTCAAATAGGCTTTCCGAACTAACCAAATTTTTTAACCGATTATCCGTCATTGCGCTTATTTTAGCTTTTGGTGCCGGTTCATTGACAGTTTTCGGTCAGGACGATCTGCGGGATTCCGTCTATGGAAACCCGAAAAAATCTTCGCCCGTCAAACCGAAGACCGCAAAAAAGAAAGCAAAAATCACGGTTGCCAAAAACAACGGCGCGGCAAGCAAAACAACTTCAAAATCAAATAAAAAATCTTCGCCGAAAAATTATTTAGACGTGACGTTTCTTGCCCGTGAGCCGTCCGTCGAAGTTTATCTGAATGACAAAAACATCGGTAAAACCGACGAAAACCTTCAATTATCGAAAAAACTCGCGCCGGGCGAATACTTTTTAATGGCAAAAAACAAACGCCAGGTTTTGATGCAAACGCGAAAAATAACCATCAGCCCCGAACAGACAACCATCAACTTGTTTGATGAAGTTATTCCGCCGCCGACTCCGACAGTTGAGCAGCCCGTCGAGAAACAGGAAAAATCCGATATTGAAATCGCTCTGGAAAAAAACGAAAAAGTTAAAAAGATTCTGGAAACTTACGCAAATCCGGCAACCACCGATTCGGTTACGACCGAAGATTGGCAGATAGTTTTTCAAGCCGCGCAGCTCGGTCAGCTGCAAGGCTACACGGCGGTGCCGCTCGAAGCCCAGCGCTGGTTTGCTTCCGGTCAGATCGAGCTTGCAAAAGGCGATTTTACAAGTGCTATTACGGCTTTCAACAAAGCGCAGGAATTTATGCCGAACTCGGCTTTGCCGTTTTTGGGTTTGGGAAACACGTATTTTGCCAATCAAAAATACATCGAGGCTTTGAAGAACTATCAAAAAGCCCTGCAAATTGATCCGAAATTAGCGGTCGGCTACAAAAAGCTCGGCGACACGCAAAGACTTTCGGGCAAAGAAAAAGAAGCGATTGCGGCTTATAAAAACGCGATTCAATTCGGTTACAACACGCTCGAAACACGCTTTTGGCTCGGCACTTTGATGCTCAACACAAAACAAATCGAGGAAGCCATCAAGGAACTCGAAGCGGTGGCGAAGGAAATGCCGAAAGCCGAAGTTTTCATCGGCATCGGCAACGGTTACGAGAAATTAAAACGCGACGTGAGTGCCATCGAAGCCTATCAAAAAGCGATTGATGCCGATCCGAATTCGGCGATTGCCCATTATAAATTGGGCGATGTTTATCAAAGCCAGCGCGAATATACGAAAGCCAAAGAGTCTTACGAAAAAGCGATTTCGCTCGACCCCGAAGGCAAAATCGTCAATAAAACCGAGGCGCAGAAAAAATTGAAAGAGGCTTCGAATAAAATTAACAAATAAAATATTGGAAGTCGCAACCGGTCAGAACCGCCTGCGGTAGCGGGCGGGTTTAGCCTTGCACGGGAAATCTCTTGGCAATCGCTTGACCCGCCCGCTACCGCAGGCGGTTCTGACACGCTCTACATTTTGGCTATAACCTAATTTGTCAATACATATAGGTTTTACATTTCGCTTTGGCGTTGCCGTCAGAACACTTGCGCCGCGATTTTATTTTGCAAATTTCCGATTGCTCTGATTTAATTACAGCAAGTTTATGTCAATTCTGATTGCCGAAGACAACGCCGTTCAGCGCCGCTATTTGAGCGAGATTTTGGCGCGTGAATTCCCTGCTCATTTGCCGATTATCGAAACCGAAAACGGCGACGCGGCGATAAAAACGGCGGTCGAACTTCGCCCGTCGCTGTGCATTCTCGATATTCAAATGCCCGAAACTTCGGGCGTCAAAGCCGCCAAATCAATCTGGCGTGATTTTCCCGAAGCGCGGATCATTTTCTGGACACAGTTTCCGCACGAAGTTTACATCAACGAAATCCGCAAAATCATCCGCAATCTGAAACCACAGCCGGCTTATGGTTTTATTCATAAAAACAATCCCGAATCGCGCTTTTTGCGTTTCGTGGCGACCGTTCTCGAAGACGGCGCGGATATGATTGACCCGTCGTTTAAGGACGCTTTCAAACGTCCGCTTTTGACCGAATTCGAATCCGAAGCGTTGCGTTTTCTCGCGCTCGGGCTTTCAAACTGGGCGATTGCCCGCAAATGCTCGCTTTCGATGCGCGGCGTTGAAAGCCGTCTGGCAAACTTATACGAAAAACTTTTCGTCAGTTTATCGGAAGGCACGACGCACGAAAATTACGACAAACTCGCTTTCAACGTCAGAACCCGCGCGTTTTTCGAGGCTCTGCGGCGCGGTTTGATCAACAGCGAAGAACTCGAAAGCGCGGAAAAAGAATTACAAATGTGGCTCGAACGCGACCGCCTTCGTTTTTGTGAAGAACAGAAAAAATGACAAATCAGTATAGTGAGCGGTAGCGAACATTTTCAACCGGCAAAACGTCTTTTGAATATGAAGCCGACTCGCTACCACTCGCTATACCGATTATTTTCTTAAAGATGAAAAATTCCAAAATTAAAAGCCGTTTTTTATTTGGAAATTCTCTGCTTTTCCTTATTTTTTCCTCGCTATTTTTAGTTTTTTCACAAATCAAACCAAAACCTGAAATTCTGCCGCCCGAAGAGGAAGACGCGGAAACGATGCTTGCCTTTCTGCTGTCGGACAAAACGCGCAACCTGCATCAATGGAGCGCGATCAGCCAGTTTCACGGACTTCCCTCGGAACGCGTCAATGCCATCGAGCAAACGCCCGACGGCATTATGTGGTTTGCGACCGATTCGGGTTTGGCGAAATTCGACGGACGACGCGTGCAAAGCGTTTCGCCCGAAAATTTCTCGAACAAAAGAATTTTGTCTTTAAAGACCGACAAAAACGGCGCGTTGTGGATCGGGACGGAAAAAGGGGCATTTCGGTTTTACGAAAACGCTTTTCAAATAATTAATGAAACCGATGATTTTTCGATCAATGCAATCGCCGTTTCACAAGACAATAAAGTTTTTATTTCACCCGGAAACGATTCCAGCTCAAAAGCGGTTTTTCTTGAAATCATTCAAAACTCCGAAAGCGGTTTAGCAGTTAATAAATTAAACGAAAATCCCGCCGAACTAAAAAATCCGACAATCCTGCCAAAAAGATTAAGCGAAAATGTCGGCGTTATCAGTTCTCAGGCACTTGATTCGGACGAAAATCTCTGGCTCGGCACAAAAGGAAACGGCGTTTTTCTGTTTCGCAGCAATGAACAGATTGCGCGTTACACGCTTGAAAATACGGCGGGCGGACTTCGCTCGAACGAGATTCTTTCGATCTTTGTTGACCGCGAAAACGTCATCTGGTTCGGCACGATCAAAGGAATTTCGCGTTTTGATCCGAACTCGCCCCTGAGCGAACAGTTTGCCGTCGGCACGAACAGCAATTTTATCCGCACGATCTTTCAGGCAAAAGACGAAAAAATTTACGCGGGAACGCAGCAAGGTTTATTTGTCAGCGAAGCGGTCGGGCGTTGGAAAATCGTCGAAGGTTTCGAGAAAAGAAGAATTTATTCAATTGCCGAAAACGAAAAAGGCAATCTTTTGCTCGGAACTTCGCGCGGTTTGTTTTTCTATCCTTCAATTCCGAACCAAACGGTCAAACCGGCGGCAAAAGTTTCGGAAAAATCATCGCTTTCCGAAAGCGAAAAACAAACGCCGGCGGGCAGCATTCGCGCCATTCAAAGTTTTCAAAATAAAACTTTTCTCGGCGTTTTCGGACAAGGCTTAGCGCGGCTTGAAAATGCCAATTTTACGCCGCTTTCAAATAATCCGACGGAAATTCTTAACGTTACATCGCTAAAATCCGATACGGATAAATTATGGATCGGAACGGCGGGAAACGGCGCGTTTTTTTTTGACGGAAACAAATTTTCGACCGAACCGGCGCTCGAAAATCTCGAGCGAAAAGCGATTTGGGCAATCGAGGGAAACGCCGAAAAAGGTCTCTGGTTCGGCACGGAAAAAGGTCTTTTTCTTTTCAAAAACGGCGAACTTCTAACGATCAACACCGAATTTGACGTTCGCGGAATCGCGCTTTCGGCGGACGGCAACGGCGTTTGGTGCGCGACCGAAAAAAACGGCTTGGTGCGCTTTGCCGAAGACGCGAATTTCAGCTGGATTTTCTCACGGCTCGATGTCGAACAAGGCTTGCCGTCGCAAAAGATTTTCAGCATTTTTCGCCAATCTGACGATACTTTTCTGATCGGCACGACGCGCGGTGTTGTCCGCTACAAAACGCCGAAAACAAAACCTTTGCTCGTTCCGACACGCATTTTAAGCCGCCGTCTTCACGCGCCCGAAGAACTTAAATCGCAAATCAATCTCGAATACCCGCAAAACACTCTGACGGCGGAAGTTTCGGCGATCAACAGCCGCACTTTTCCCGAACAATTCCAATACGCGTTCATTTTAACGAACGGCAAAAACGAAATCGTCCGTAAAAAATTCGGCGGCGATCCGCAATTTTTGATGGAAAATCTTCCGGCGGGCGATTACCGCCTTGAAATTCGTTCTTTCGACAAAAATTTAATTGCTTCCGAACCGCTGTTTTTCGGTTTCAAAGTCGAAAATGCGCCTTTCCCGTGGATAACTTTGGCTTTAACCGTTTTGCTGCTTTTAGCTTTAATCGCTTTGATCTGGGCGATTTTGTCGCAAAGAAAGATTTTTCAGAAAAGCTCTGAACTAAATTTGGCAAACCGCGAATTGAACGCGGCGCGGATGGATCTGGCAAATGAAGCCGAACGCGAACGCCGCCGGATTTCGCGCGATCTCCACGATCAGACGCTTGCCGATTTGCGTCATTTACAGCTTTTGACCGATAAAATGCCGGAATCGGGCAAAACCGACGAAAATTCAAAAATTATCCGTCACGAAATCGAAAATGTTTCAAAGGAAATTCGCCGCATCTGCGAGGATTTAAGCCCGTCGGTTTTGGAGAATATCGGTTTTTCGGCGGCGCTCGAATGGGCTTTGAGCAATTCTTTTCCGGCAAATTCCGATGAGAAAAGTATCGGATACGAATTCGTTTCCGCCGAAATTCCTGAAGACAATCTGCCGCTTTCGCACGCCGAACAGATTCAGATCTACCGCATCGCGCAGGAAGTTTTAAGCAATATTTCGCGCCATTCGCAGGCGTCAAAAGTCAAAATGTCGGTCGAAAATACTTTGGAAAATGAATTCCTGCTGAAAATCGAAGACGACGGTAAATTGTTCGATTTTGAAAAAAGTCTGCGCCGCGAAGGTCGCGGACTTTCAAATATCAAATCACGCGCCAATCTTATCGAAGCCGAATTTTCCTTTGCCAGCACCGAATCGGGCGGAACGACTTTCACCTTAAAAAAACCGCTCGCCAAAACTGTGGCAATCCACAGCTGAGTTCGTCAATCAACACATTAAGACGACCGCGCTTTCAGCCGCCTTGACGGTTTGCCGACACGTTCTTTTTGCGATTATTTCAAACGATAATCGTTAAATGAAATTTCTCGCAAACCGCAAATTCTTCATCCGATCCCGCCCGCTAAAGCCTGCCCGTGTGTTGTTATTTGCTGCGGTAATGATTCTTGTTGCGGTTTTAACGCTTCTGGTTACGGAAGCCGGATTCATTTACCGCCAAACGGAAAAAGCTCTCGAAAAGGAACGCCAAAAACAACCAAAACAAAATGCCGTTCCTTTCTCGAAAGTCAGCCTCACACCTCACTTCAATCAAAATATACAGATCATTCAAAGCGTTAAAACAACGCGCAGCGTTGCGAGATTTCAAAATTCCGTCTTTGCCGCGACCGACGGCGGATTATTGCAATTATCCGAAAACGGCGAGCTTTTGCGTCATTTCACGGTTCTCGACGGTTTGCCCGAAAGCGATTTGACCGCGCTGGCAGTTTTCGGGTCGAAACTTTTTATCGGCACAAAATCGAAAGGTTTAATTAATTTCGACGGCGAAAAATTTGAATCTTTTCGGCTCGAAAATCACGAAACAAAATCAATCACCGCGCTTTATGCGGATTTAAACACGCTTCTCGTCGGCACATTTTCGGGCGGTTTGCTCGAATTCGACGGCAGCAAAATCACTGAAATCAAAGCCTTTGACGAGCGAATCGAACATCCTACATTTTTACGTTTGAACGATTCCTGCCTGATTGCCGGAACTTTTGCGGACGGACTTTGGGTTCGCAAAAATCAAATCTGGAAACATTTCACGACCGCCGACGGACTGCTTTCAAACCGTATCGTCGGCGCGGAGATTTTTGACAATAATCTGTTTGCCGCGACGGATTTGGGCGTTTCGCAAACAGTTATTGAAGAAGTATCCCAGGAAAAACAAGCCGCCTTTCGGAAAACTTTCGCCCTGCCGAATTTATCGAGTCTGATCGCCGAAAACGACAAATTTTACCTGACCAAAGACAACGGCGAGATTTATAATTTTTCAATCAAACGCCACCTTTCTGATGTTTCAAGTTTGAAAAAAATCGTTTGGAAAATGCCTGAAAATCTGCAATTGGCAAAACTTTTCAAATCAAACGGCGAAATCTGGTTTTTGAGCAATCGAGGATTGTGGAAAAGCCGAAATTTCGGTTCGGAAGAAGTTTTACTGACGGAGTTTTCAAAAGTTGCAGATGAGAATGAGTTATCTGACAACAATATTTCGGCTTTGGCTTTTGACCAAAACAAACGGCTTTGGATCGGGACTTTTCGCAACGGGATAGATGTTTTCTCGGCGAACTGGAAAAAGCTCAAACATATCGAATCGGAAACAGTTCGAGAAATCAATCACTTAACTCAAACTGCTGAAAATACACAAATTATTGCTTCCACTTCGGGCGGAGCGGTTCGTTTCGATGCGAATTTAAACGAATCTTTTTTAGTCGAAAATACGGATTTACCGAGCCGTTCGGTCGCGCAGATTTTAGACGTTAAAGCGGACAAAAATCAATTTTCCGCCGTTTCAACCGCCAAAGGTTTGTATGTTAAAGACAAAAATTCGCGCCGTATTTTTTCATCAATTAACGGATTACCCGGTAACAGTATTTTTGCCGCGCTTTTTGCCCAAAATTCGATTTTCGTCGCCACGATGAGCGGTTTGGCACAAATCGAAAACGGTAAAGTCGCGCGAGTTTTCAAAACCTCGAATTCCGAGCTGAAAAACAACTGGATTTCCGCGCTTGCCCGCGCCGGCGAACGAATTTTTATCGGAACTTACGGAGGCGGCGTTTTCGAGCTTTTGCCGGCGGGCGAAATTCGCGATTTTGAAAGCGAAACCGGCAAGTTTTTCGTCAATCCGAATGCAATGTTTTTTGACGGCGAACGGCTTTTCGCAGGAACGCTCGAAGGCGTTTGGTGTCTGAATCTGACGACGCAAAAATGGTCACAGATCAAAAACATTTTGCCCTCGCAAACCGTGCTTTTGATCACCGGAAACCGCGAAAATATTTACATCGGAACGACCGGCGGAATTGCGCGAATCAATAAAAACTTTTGGCGTTCAGAGTCCACGCTTTAGCGTGCTTTTCGTCATTTGCAAAGTTGTTTATAACAATCGAATTCCGCCTGAAGGCGGGACTCAAAACTTTTTATGAAAATCGCTGTTTGCCTTTGTTTACTGCTTTTTCTCGTCTTTAACGCCAACGCCCAAACCGGCGTTTTGATTCCTTTGCCGAAAGATAAACCCGACGAAAAAATGCTTTCGATCCACGCGATGAACGTGCAGATTTGCGTTGACAACCAAACGGCAAACGTTCAGGTGACGCAGATTTACCAAAATCACACAGCGCAAACTTTGGAAGGAAAATTCGTTTTCGCACTGCCGGAAACGGCTTCGGTTTCGGATTTTGCGGTCTGGGACGGCGCGGCGCGAATTCCGGGCGTGATGATGGAACGGCGGCGCGCCAACGAGATTTACGGCGAGATCGTCGCGCAGCAAATTGATCCCGGAATTTTGCAGACGGACGACGGCGCGGGCGGAAAAACCGTCTTTTCGGCGCGGGTTTTCCCGATTCCGCCTTACGGCACAAAGCGCGTCGAGATCGAATACTCGCAAAATCTGCCGTTTGAAAATTTCGCGTCGCACATCTCTTTTCCTTTAAAGAATTCTTACGGCACCGCGCAAACGGTCGGAAAATTTTCGCTGAATTTATGCGCTTACAACGAACTTCCCTTTTCGGCGATAAAATACGACGCGCAAAATTTTCCTCTGCAAATTTCAAAACAAACCGACAATGAATTCGCCGCCGAATTTTCGGCTGAAAATTTCGTTTTGAATAACGATTTTTCGTTTGATTATCAAATAAAAACCCAAAACAGTTTGCTTTCGTTTATCGCCTATCGCGCTCCCGAACAGATTTCCGCTTACGAGCTTCGCAATCCGTCGTTGGCAAAGAAAAATGCGGACGGCTATTTTGAAATGCGGGCGGTTTTCAATGAAAATTCAACCCGCGAAACCGCGCCGCACCGTTTGATTTTGCTGGTTGACACGTCGCTTTCGATGGATGGTGAAAAACTTCGCCGCGCGGTCGAATCCGCCGATTTTCTTTTGCAAAATTTGAATCCGGCGGACGAATTCAATCTCGTTTTATTCGGCAACGAACCGAATGTTTTTGCGCCGAATCTGCTTTCCGCTTCGCCCGAAAATATCGAGAACGCGCTCGGTTTCCTGAAAAATTCAAATCTCGGCGGCGGCACGAATCTTAAACGCACCCTCGAAAAATCAATCGAAATTGCCAAACATTTTTCCGGCGGCGAAAAATCTGTCGTAATGATTTCCGATGCCAATCCGACACGCGAAACGATCAACAAAAAGGCGATCATCAGTCTTTTCGAGAAACCGCAAAATAATCTGAAATTTTACGGACTCGCCATCGGAAGCGATGCCGATACAATGCTTTTCAACGAACTCGCAAAAAAAACCAACGGCTTTTACGTGCAGGCACGTGAAACCGAAGACGTTTCGCCGCATCTGCAAATTCTGCTTTCAAAGATCGGCGGTCAAACAATCGAAAATCTCGATTTTTCATCCGACGTTGCCGACAATTTTTACGAAGTTTATGCAAGCGGCGAACACAGCTTTAATGGTTCGAGCTTTTCGTTTGTCGGGCGTTACCGCGAACCGAAAACCGCGAATGTCAATCTCAAGGCGAATTTCATCGGGCGCGAAATTAATCTCTTGAAATCGGTCGAACTGCCCGCGCTCGCCGATTTTCACATGCATCTGCCGCGACTTTGGGCACAAAGACGAATTGATTGGCTCGTGCGCGAGATGGATTTCGGCGGCGAGCGCGAAGATTTTATTACCGAAATCATCGGGTTGTCGCAAAAATACAAAATCGTTTCGCCTTATACCGCGTTTCTCGCCGCGCCGCGCGCCCTGCTTCGTCCGCGTCTGATTCAACCCGGCGATCCGGTAATTCGTGTCAAAACCGACGAATCCATCACCGGGGTTTTCGCCGTTCTGCCGTTCGGTGAAACACTTCCGCTAAAATTTCTCGCAAGCGAAGGAGTCTGGGAAACGCGCTTTCTCGCGCCCGCGTGGATGGCTGACGGCACGTATAATTGCCGTCTTTTATTGACTGACAAAGACGGCAACGGGTTTGAAGAAACAAAAACTTTCGTCGTTGACAGCAACGCGCCGAACATCAAAATCAGTTTGCCAAAGATGACTTTTCAAAGCGGCGAAGAAATCGAAATCCGCGTTTCCGCCGATCAGGACACGGCAAAATTAACCGCGAAATTATACGGCGCAAAATCAGTCGGGCTTTTCTGGTCAAACGCAGAAAAAGCCAACATCGGCAAACTCGTAGTGCCGAATGGCATTGCTTCGGGACAATATTCGCTCACTGTTTCGGCAGAAGATTTTGCGCACAATCAATCATCGGAAGAAGTTCGCATCGAGATTTTGGGAAATTAAGTTTTGAGTCCCGCCTTCAGGCGGCTAAATCGTGTTTAGGCTTAGATTCCGCTTTTTACTTGAAATCCAAAGAATCGAAAGCCGCCTGAAGGCGGAACTCAAAACCTTTGAAAATTATGGTGTTTCGCTACTTTCAAAAATTAAATATCTGGCGTGCAATTCAATTTGCGGTTTATTTTTCGGTCTTGATTTGCGCCGTGTTTTACGGTTTCAGTTCACAAAACCCGGCACAAATCGAACAAAACGAAACGCAAACGGCAATCGAAAACGCGCTTTATTCGCGAGCGGAATTTTTCGGCGCGAACGCGATCGTGCCGTTTCCGACCGAAGAGGCGCGAAATCGTCTGGCGGAAGTTTTACAAAAATTTCCCGACGATTCCGAAATTCTTTTAAAACTCGCCGAACTGGATGAAAAACTTGGACGTTTCGACGATGCCGAAGCGGCGATTAAATCCGTCAAGCCCGAAAACCTCAAGTCTTTGGCTGATTTTTACGGCAGACACGCGCAATTTGAAAAACAAGCCGAAATTCTCGAACGAGTTTTTCAAAATTCGACCGCCGAAACACGCAGCAAAGCATTCTCAAATTTGCTTTATCTGGCGAAAAAGCACGATTTGAAACAATATCTCGCGGCTGAGTTTTTTCAAAAAGTTCTTTCTCAGGACAAAGATTCTTTTTCAGTATTGACGGAATATATGGAAAAGCTCACGGAAGAAAAAAATTATGAGGAAGCGTTAAAAATTCTCAATGAAAACAAGCCGAAATTTCCCGAATCGAAAGATTATTTTCTCGAAAGGAAGATTTCGATTTTGAATTTTCAAGGCAAAACAGCCGAAGCCGAAAAGGTTTATTACGAAGCGTTTAATCCATTTTGGACGGAAAACGAAAGCGATAAATTTTATGAATTCTTGCGCGAAACCGACCGTTACCGCGCCTACGAATCGGAACTTCGCCAAAAATTCAAAAAAAATCCGACCGACTTTCAAACGGCGATTCGATTGATCCATTTTGAGCGAAACGATGGCGAAGAAGTCAGCAAAGTTGTCAAAAACCTCGAAACTGCGCGCGCCGCAAAAAAAATTGCGTGGCAAGCGGACGAGCTTTTAACGATTTC
>JALHNX010000105.1 GCA_022843305.1 Pyrinomonadaceae bacterium
ACACGCCGCTGAAAGCGGTGTAATTTGCCGTGATTTTCTTAAAACTTGTCAGATAACCAAACAGTTTGAGCGTTTTTCAAACGCTGTGCCGTCAGGATGACGGCGTTCCGTCGGGCAATTTCCTTATCCAATATTCACGTTGTTCTAAGTAGTTGAGCAAAATTATACCAAATCGCGTTAAAAAATGAGGTTCAATTTTAGCCGAAAGCTCTTAGCTGACAGCTTTTAGCTAAGATTTTGAAACTCTTTTTATTCAGCTACTTGGTATTAGTTTCGGATATTTGATTCGGAATAGATAAAAGATGATAGCTGATAACTGATAGATTTTATCTCTCATCTCTTATCTTTGATCTTTCAGCTATTCCGAAGTTCAATCTAAAATAATTTTGCTTGACTACCTAGTCGGGTTTATTTGCAGTCAATGCAAATGACCGTAATTATCCAAACTACGAAATTCTGGGGGATAAAAATGACCGTAGTTAATTTTTTACCGAAAACTTTCCGTTTTTCCAAACCAAATCATATAGTTTTTTGCCTTTTTCTTTTATTTCGCTGTTTTTGTTTTTCGCAAAAACCCGGACGGTCGTTCCATTTCGCGGCAGTTCATAGATGTTGTTTTTTGAAAAATTCGGAATTACCCGCGCCGAAACATCAAACCATTTGCCGTTTCTGTATTCGAGAAAATAATTATCCGTGCCCATTTCAAACTCGGTTTGCACGGCGACGATATAAGCCGCGTTCGGGCGTTTGAAAAGTGCCATCGTCAGACAGCTTTGCGCACCGTCGCAGCCCGATTTCCAGAAACCGTTCGCCGTGTCTTCAACTTCCAAAAAGTTTTTGACATATTCGCGCCGCGCTTTATCGCAGTTTGCCTTCGTCGGATTTGCCACGCAGCCTTCGAGCGTAAAATATTTTTGCGGCAAAAGATTAAAAAACTCGCGCACCGTGCGCGGCTGATTTGTCTGTGCGCCCGCCGAAAATGCCAAAACACAAACGAAAAAAGCTAAAAACAGAATATTCTTCATCAATTTTTTCTCCTGAAAATTCGATAACCGAAAGAATCCAAACCTAAACCCGGCAAACCGACCGTTTTCTTTTCAACGTTCGGCGTGATTTCTTCAAAACTTCCCGCCGCTTCGACCGAACCGAAAAAAGGTGAACTCGTCATATTGATCGCAACCAGAATTTCCTCATTTCCGCTTGTCCGTTTGAACGTCAAAACGCGGTCTTCGTCGGAATTTTTAAGCCACGTCAAATCGCCGCGCCTGAGCGCGACCGAATTTTTCCGCATTTCGATCATTCCTTTATAAAACTTCGGAAATTCGGGACGGCGAACTTCGTTTTGCCAAAAGATCGGCATTTTTTCAAACAACGCGGGAAAACCGGATTCGGTCGTGTCGCCGTTTTCCATTCCGTTGTAAAACATCGGCACGCCGTCCAATGTAAACGCCAAAGCCTGTGCCGCCAACGCGCCTTTTTCGCCGAAACGCGCAATCGCGCGGCGTTCGTCGTGATTATCGGAAAAACGCATCCGAAGTGCGCCGCGCGGATTTTTCGCGTTGTCCGTTTCCCACGTTTTGCGGATTTCATACGCCGGCGCAGTCCCGTGCAGAACCTTATCCAAAATCGCGTGATTCGCCCACGAATAATCGAGATTAAACGCCTTTACCAATAAATCCGGCGATTCCCATTCGGCGAGCCAGATCGTATCGGCTTTAATTTTATCAACCTCGGCGCGCGCCGTTTCCCAGAAATCGGTCGGCACAAAACCCGCGACATCGCAGCGAAAACCGTCGAGGTCGAATTCGCGCACCCAGAATTTCAGAACTTCGATCATATATTTGCGAAGTTCGGGATTGTCGTAATTCAGATCGGCAACGTCCGCCCAATCCGCGACGGGCGCAATAATTTCGCCTTTTTCGTTCGTCGTGTGAAAACCTTTCGTCTTCATCATCACCGAATCCCAGCTCGTGTGGTTCGCGACAATATCAATTATCACCTTCATCCCGCGCTTATGCGATTCGCTGATTAAACGCTTCAAATCTTCTGCGCTGCCGTAATCGGGATTGACCGCGTAAAAATCCCGCACCGCATACGGCGAACCGATCGTTCCCTTTTTCTTTTCCTGCCCGATCGGATGAACCGGCATCAGCCACAAAACCGTCACGCCCAAATTTTGCAAACGATCCAAATCCGCCGTAATCGAATTAAAATCACCTTTCTGCGAATATTGTCGCGGAAAAATCTCATAAATCACCGCATCTTTCACCCAATCGGGCGACGGTCGCGCATTTTCCTTTGAAAAATCTTTTGTCGGAGTTTGGGTAAAAACAAAACTCCAAAGCAAAAGCACGGCAATCGCTGTTTTAATAAAATGACTTCGGAAAGGTTTATGGTTCATAAATTTATTATCCACGTTTCTTTTTGGCAATCGTTTTGACAACCGTAAAATTATTCACGTCGCAGCCGAATCCGGTTAAATCAACAACTCCCAATTCAATGCCGAGTTCTTTGGCGACCGCCGGATTATAATCGTCCAAAGTTTTGTATCCTTTCGGCAGAATCACGCTTAAATTGTATTTGCCTTTCGGCACGTTTTGAAAATTGTAGGTGCTGTCATTTTCAATTTTAGCCGTGTATTTGTCGGTCTTGTTTTCAAGCAGAACGGTGGAGATACCGAGTTTCGTAATCGTCAAAAAATTAGATTGCGGAATTTCAAACAAATGTTCTTTGTTCTTTGCATTAAACGCGACAAAACCTTTGACGGTCGAACCGCTTGCATTTTTTTGTGAACGAACATATTCCAAATCCTCGCCGCCCGATTGAACCGGCTTTGTTCCCGAACAAAAGCCGGTCGAATATTTTCCGGTTTTGTCGTCTTTATGCGCGTAAATTACATATTCGATTCCCTGCTCCAAAGAAAAAAAACATGAGCTGAAATTATCGGTTTCGATAACAATTTCCTTTTCGTTCTCAATCCCGAGAAAGGATTCTTTAATCTCCACTCGCGAAACCTGAAATTTAGCTTTTAATGCCACTCCATTCGTTTCGTCGGGATACCTGTAATTTCTCTCTTCAATTTTTGAATCAATTACTTTGCCGACAAAAACCGCCGAAGCCGTCGCCGAAAATTCGCAGGTTTCGCGCCTTACGCAACTGCAAGCCGATACACTCTCAAAGCCCAACAAAATCGCGACTAAGAAAATCATCAACCATAAAATTCTCGTTTTCATATTTCTCTCCATTTATCGGTTAGGTTAGCTTCAAAAGAGTAATGTTGCTTAATGGTTAAAACTTAATTTGTTTACCTGCGTTTAGCCCAAAACTTTGATTTATCACCCTGATGAAATTTTATTCTGCCTTTGAGCGTATTTTTATTTTTCAATTCCAGCCAACCGCTTCCAAAGGCTTCATCGTTTTCATCGCTTCCGCTCCAGGTAAATTCCATTCTGCCGTCGCCGCCGATCTCGTCAATATCCAACGCACCTCTCACCAATCCGAACTGAAATTCACCTGTGCCTTTTGAATCTATTTCAATAAATGCCTGAACTTCCATATTGAAATAATCTTCATCCCAAAGTTCCATTTCGTATATGTGCCAAACTCCTTCAAAAAATTTGAATTCTTCCATAAATTAATGTCCGCCACCCGAAACTGCTTCGATCTTGCTTGCGCTGACATCATTGACGATTAAAACACTGACTGCCGCGATGAGCATCGAAATTCCGCCTAAAATTACGACATTCAGCGAATTTCCGCCGAGAACGCCTTCGTAAATGCGCGGGATGAGAAACGACATTAAGATCTGCGGAATGACGATGAAAAGATTAAAAACTCCCATATAAACGCCCATTCTTTCCGGCTTGATCGCGCCCGCGAGTATGACATAGGGCATTGAAAGAATCGAAGCCCAGGCGATGCCGACTCCGCACATTCCTAAAATCAGAAAATACGGATTTGTCGCAAACATCGTCGAAATAAGTCCGAGCCCGCCGAGCGCGAGACAAAACGCGTGAACCATTTTACGATTGAGATTATTTGCCAGCCACGGCAGAGCGAACGCGATCAGAAAACAGACGACGTTGTAAACCGCAAACATCAAACCCGCCCATTCGTTTCCCTGTTTGAAAAGATCAGGCGTGGCAGTTTCGTCAACCGCGCCGAACGCGATTTTCCCGACCGTAATTCCGTAAAACTGCCACATACACGGCAGAGCGAACCACGTAAAAAACTGCACAACGGCGAGCTGCTTCATCGTCGTCGGCATATCTTTGATGGCTTCGCCGATTTCCCGAAAAATCGAACCGACGAGATTTCCTTCTGCCTTTTTGCGGTTAAACGCTTCCATATCTTCGGGCGGATATTCGTGCGAAGTAAAAACCGTCCAGAGAACCGCCGCGAGGAAAAAAATTCCGCCGACGATAAACGCGATCAAGGTCGAATAAGGAATTCCGCTTGTCATTACGCCGACCACGCCGACCGCCGTTAAGATAAAAGGCAGCGCGTTTGCCAGCGTTTGACCGATGCCGATAAAGAACGACTGCATCACGAAACCGAGTGTGCGCTGTTCTTCGGGCAGATTGTCTGCGACAAAAGCGCGAAACGGCTCCATCGTAATATTGATCGAAGCGTCGAGAATCCAAAGCAAGCCCGCCGCCATCCAGAGTGCCGAAGAATTCGGCATCGCGATCAAAGCCAAACTTGCCAGAATCGCGCCGACCAGAAAATACGGACGGCGGCGACCGAGTTTTGTCCACGTTCTGTCCGACATCGCGCCGACGATCGGCTGAACGAGCAAGCCCGTCATCGGACCGGCAAGCCACAGATACGGCAAATTCGATTCTTCCGCGCCGAGATATTTATAGATCGGCGACATATTCGCAAGCTGCAAGCCCCAGCCGAACTGAATTCCGAGAAAGCCGAAACTCATATTCCAGATCTGCCAAAAACTTAATTTCGGTTTGTTTTCCATAGATTTTGTTAGAAATCAGAACCGCCGTTCTTTTTCCCCTTCTCCTTTATGAACAAAGTTATCCAGACAATGATGACGAAACCGCCGATGATCGCGCCGCCGACAATAATCGCGTTGCTCAACACATTTCCGGCGTTTTGTCTGGACGAATAGCCCAAAAATATCAAAAACGCCGCAAACACCATTCCGATAAAAGTTAAAGCTTTCATTTTTTATTTCACCGTAAAAATTCCGGCTGTTCGCGCCGGCATCGTAAATTTCACTTTTCCGCCTTCGATTTTTATATCGCCAACTTTGCCGAGCCGGTCGGTCAAGATCGAATCTGCCGGAAGAGGCTTGATCATCGAAACGTCGAACGCGACTTCCGAAGGTTTGGTGTCGTTATTGAAAACTACCAAAACAGCCTGTTTGTCGGTCAAACGAACATACGCCATCTGCTGTTCTTCATCCAGCAGATCGAGCGTTCTGCCCGTCCGCAAAGGCGTAAAATTCGCCCGCAATCTGCCGAGCGCGGCAAGATGATTCCAAACGTCGTTTTCTTCCGGCGTTCTGCCCGAAGCGGCAAAAGCGTTGCGCGGATCGCCCGGAAAACCACCCGGAAAATCGCGCCGGTTGTCAGGGTCGCCACCGCCGGGCATCGCAATCTCGTCGCCGTAATAAAGAAGCGGCGTGCCGCGCGAAGTCATAATTAAAGTTTGCGCGAGTTTTAAACCTTCGATGGTCGCCCCTTTTTCGTTCATAAAGCGTTCCATATCGTGAACGCCGAGAAAAGTCGTCAGCACGTTCGGATTCGGGTAAAGCCAGTCTTTGGCAAACATTTGCGAAACTTCCCGAATCGGTTTGCCCTGCGCGAAAGCGTTGCGGATCGGGTAGAAAAGCGCGAAATCGTAAAGTGTGTCAATCTGCGTGTCAATCCCGTCGTGTCCTTTACGTCCGGTCTGAAAATACGAGATCAAAGCCGCGTCGCCGTCGAAAAGTTCGCCCAGAATATTGACTTTCGGAAATTCTTTTTTGATCGTGCCGCCCCATTTTTCCCAGAAAGAACGCGGAACATGCGGCAAAGTGTCCATCCGAATCGCGTCGAAACCATACATTTCCAGCCACCACAGCGAATTTTGAATCAAATATTTTTCGACCTCCGGGTCAGCCTGATTAAAATCGGGCAGAATATCTATAAACCAGCCGTCAATATTGCGCGACTGTGTTTGATAAGTTGCCCGCGGATTCATCGCCGTCCATTTTTGCCAGTTGTTGTTCGGATGATTTTTGACCGTTCCGTTCCACCACGTCGGCGTCGGCGGATCGTCCGCCCAGCGGTGATACGGTCCGGTGTGATTCGCCACTTGATCCTGGATGACTTTTAAGCCCATCGCGTGCGCTTTGGTTATCAATTCCCGCAGTTTTGCGGCATCGCCCAGATGCTCGTCAATCGCATACATATCAACCGCGCCGTAACCGTGATAGCCGGTCGTAAACGGCATTCCCTCATACATTTCTTTGAAATCGGGCTTGTCATTATTGTCGTAAACCGGCGTTGTCCAAATCGCCGTTACGCCCAAAGATTTGATATACGCCAATTTATCAATCACGCCTTGCAGATCGCCGCCGTGATAATGCCGCCCGAATTTGCGGTTATACAAACCTTTCGATTTCGGCGGGTCGTTATTTGAAGTGTCGCCGTCGGCAAAACGGTCGGGAATCAGAAAATAGATCACGTCGTCCGGCGTGAAGCCCTGATTGCGTCCGGTTTGCACCGATTTTTGAAGGATTTCAAACTCGAAATCCGTCGCCGCGCCGTCATTGGTCAGACCAATTTTATATTTTCCGGCTTTCGCGTTCGGCTTGATCGAAAGGTCGAAAAACAGATAATTCCCGTTTTCGCTCGAACTGATCGCCGAAGCCGTCCACGCATCGCTTTCGGCGCTCGTGAATTTAACGTTTTTCAAACTTTTGCCTGTCAGCAAAACGCGCACCGGATTGACGGTCGAATTCGTCCACCAGCTCGGCGGCTCGACCTTTTCAACCGTCGGCGCGTTTTGCGCGAAACCTGCAAAAACAAAAAGGAAAATTAAAACGCAAAGACGCAAAGACGCAAAGACGCAAAGATTTTTTATTAAACCAATGAAAAAATAAATATCTTCTCTCTGCGCCTTTGCGACTTTGCGACTTTGCGTTAAATTATTTTTCTTCATATCAAATTCGTCCATAAAGTTCAGTTAAACTTTTCAGCTTTTCCGCGATTTCATCCGAAAAATCGCCGTGCTTACACTGCCAACTCCAATTTCCCGAAATGGAAGCCGGCAGATTCATCCGCGCATCGTTGCCGAGTCCGAGCAAATCCTGCATCGGCGCGATCGCCGTATTTGCCACACTTGCCCAAACAGCGCGAACAAAATCCCAATGGATTTCCGCGCTGTCCGTGTTCAGATAATCCAGACAAAATTTGCGTTCCTTTTCGATCTGTTCCGCGTCGCGCCCCGAACCTTTGCCGGCTTCGGAATTAAACCAGCCTTGCGTCGTGTCGTTGTCATGCGTTCCCGTAAAAGCGACGCTATTTTGAATGTAATTGTGCGGCAGATCGTGATTTTTAGCGTCGCCGCCGAAGGCAAACTGCAAAATCCGCATTCCGGGAAACGCGAAACTGTCACGCAATTCTTCGACATCGGGCGTAATCACGCCCAAATCTTCCGCCCAGAAAGGCAGATCGCCAATCGCGTGTTTCAAAGCCTGAAAAAGTTCCATTCCCGGCACGTTGACCCATTGCCCGCGCTCGGCGGTTTCGTCGCCGCCCGGAACTTCCCAACTCGCGGCAAACCCGCGAAAATGGTCAACGCGGACAATATCAACCGTTTTTAAAGTAAATTTGACACGCGAAATCCACCACGCGAAACCGTCGCGGCGCATATTGTCCCAGTTGTAAATCGGATTTCCCCAAAGCTGTCCGGTTTTTGAAAAATAATCCGGCGGAACTCCGGCGACAACCTCCGGCGAACCATCCTCGTTTAACTTAAATTGCGAAGGATTGCACCAAACATCGCACGAATCGAGCGCGACAAAGATCGGCACGTCGCCGACGATTTTCACGCCCGCTTCATTCGCGTAAATTTTCAAAGCGTCCCATTGCTTGAAAAACGCGAACTGGTAAAATTTCTGGGCAAAAACCTCGTCGTCCAGTTCTTTCCGCACTTTTTCCAAGGCTTCCGGTTTGCGAAGTTTTAGATCTTCTTCCCATTCCTGCCACGATTTTTGGTTTTGCGAAAATTTGATCGCGCGAAAAAGCGCGTAATCTTCGAGCCAGAATGCGTTGAACTGGCAAAACAGACGGAACAAATCCGTTATTTCGCCGTTGTCGCTACGCCGGAAATTCTCGAAAGCTCTTTTCAGCAGCGGCAGTTTGAACTCGATCATTTTGCCGAAATCAACTTTACCTTCGGAAAATTCCGGCGCGTTCCGTAAATCTTCGTCGGACAAAAATCCGTCTTCCAACAATTTGGCGGGCGAAATCAAATAAATATTGCCCGCAAACGCCGAAAAACATTGATACGGCGAATCGCCGTAGCCGGTTTGCCCGAGCGGCAAAACCTGCCAGTAGGTCTGTTTCGATTTAACCAGAAAATCGACAAATTCAAACGCTTCGTCGCCCAGATCGCCGATGCCGTAACTGGACGGCAAGCTCGTCGGGTGAAGCAAAATTCCTGCTGCTCTCGGAAAATCCATAAATTATTTACTCAATAAAAACTCCAAAGGAATCGAAAATCTTTTCGCCCAAGCCTTTTCGGAATGGTCTTCGCCCGCGAAAAAGCACGTTGTCCAGTTTTTCGCCCTCCAACCTTTGCTCTGAATCAATTCGTCAATTTTTTTCTGCAAAGGCGGATAATACTGATCTAAAGTTTGATCGCCGTAATCGAAATAAACTTTTCGCGTGTTCGCTCGCGGCAAATTCTTTTCCAAATAAGCGCGAAACGACGGCGGAACGCTTTCAGGATTCGGCGTTTTCACATCCAAAACCATCGGTAAATGCGTCGAAATGCCCGCCGTGCCCCCGAAAATATCCGGATATTCGCAGAGCGCGTAAATCGAAATCAAACCTCCCATACTCGAACCGGCAATAAACGTATTTTTTCGGTCGCGGCGCGTCGAAAACTTATTATCAATAAACGGTTTCAGTTCCTCGACCAAAAACTTGAGATAATTATCCGATTGCGGTTTACCCTTCAAACTGTTTTTGATGATGTAATCGCGCGTTTCTGGCGGCAAAAATTCCAAACTTTTCTGCGGAAAATATTCCGAATGTCGGTATTCACCGTTGTTCCAAACGCCGACGACGATGACATCTTTGATCTTGCCTTCCTTCACCAATCGTCCGACCGTTTCATCAACTTCCCACGACTGCTTGTTCCAGGTCGCCTCCGCGTCGAAAAGCATCTGCCCGTCATGCATATACAAAACGGCGTAACGCTTTTTATTTGAAAAATTATCGGGCAGCCAAACGTCAATGTTCCGCGCATCAACGTATTTCGATCGAAACTTTTCAAAGCGTTGAATCGTGCCACTCGAAACATTTATCTGTCCGAAAACGGCGCTGCAGAAAGTCAAAAAAATTGTCAGCAAAATCAGGTTTTGCATTTCTCGATAATTTAAACTCAACTCGGTATTACTTCGCTAAATCAATCTTTTTCGTGATTCGCCCGACCGGATAAACTCCGATCCGTTTGTCCGAATACGGCGAGTGCTGGTAGAAAAAGTTCAGCCGCGCACGCGCGTTTTTGGCGAATGTTTCGTCTTTTAATCTTTCTTCAAATTCCTTTTTTAATCCCGCGTCTTTCGCTATCATTTCCGCCGCGATCTTTTCCATCACGAAATCGCTGAAATACTCTTTCTGCTCGAAAACCGCGTTGAAAAATCCCCAGTAAACCAATGAATCGGGCGAACTCGGCTCAAGCAAATGAATCGCGACATTCGCCGTTTCCTGCGCCAGCGGAACTAAAACAGAATTGGCGGGAAACGTGCGCGTTTCGGTTATTGCAACCGCTTTAAAACTCAGCGGCAGACGATTTTCGAACGAATTCGTCGCCCATTTCGGCTCGGTCAGACGATAACTTTCGACCTCGACCGTCAAAGGTTTTTCGATTCTCTCGAACTTTACGCCGTGCGCTTCGAGCCGTTCGATTGCCGCCTGCCACTGCGGCGGAACGATGTAAAAAAGCGGCGGCGCGACGGACACGTTGACCTTCGCGTCGTCGAATTTTTTAACCGTGATCTCGGTCGGTTTCGTGCCGTAAACGATCTTTTTCCCGCCCGAAATCGCGCTGTCTTCCAGCTTGTATTCGACGGCTTTCAATTTAAAATCTTCGCTTTTATCGGTCAGACCGATCTGCAAAGGAAACTGCCGGTTCGCATCGAAGGTCTTGCCGCGATTGACGGTTTCTTCGTCGGCTTTGCGGTTCGCTTCAAAAAGGCTCGCTTTCGAGCGGTTGATCTCTTCGAGCGTTTTCCAAAGAACGTCGTAAGTTCCGCGAACGCGCGATTTATAAGGTTTTAGCGAATGCGTTTCAATTAAAAGTCCGGGACGATTTCTTAAAGCGATATAGCCGGTCGCAAAACGCGGCGTGGCGATGAATGTGTAAATTCCGCTCGTCACTTCGCGCCCGCCGAATTCGAGATAATGCGTCAATAAATTCCCTTCTTTTTCGACTTCGGCGACAATGCGCCCGTCGAAATATTCGTCCATCCAGTTTTTGATAAACGGCGAAACTTCCTGAAAATGCGCGTATTCGTAAGTGATATTGTATTGAAAATCCGCGCCGTCCGTAACGTGCAGATCGAAGAAAAAATCCGGCTTCCAGGAATTCCACAATTTCAAAAAAGCTCGCGTTTCGGGCGCGTCCGCTTTCATATAATCGCGGTTCAGATTCAAATTCGCGCTCGTTCCGCGCCAGCCCATCTCGTCGGGACCGTTTTGATTGATGCGGTTAAAAGGCGTCGCCAATTCGTGCCCGTCAACATTATAGATCGGCACGAAAAGCAAAACGCAGTCTTTCAAAAGCGCGGCGCGCGTCTTGGTGATCGCAATGTCGCGCAGCAGAGCGAACCCCGCATCTTTGCCGTCAATTTCGCCCGAATGAATTCCCGCCTGAATCAGGATCACAGCTTTTCCGCTTTTTTTCGCTTCGGCGGGCGTGAAAATTTTGCCGTCCGAGACAATTAACAAAGACAGATCGCGACCTTCGCCCGATTTGCCGAAACTTTGGTAAACGATCTTGTCCGAGGCTTTATCAAGTTTTTGCGCAAACGCGATCGTGTCGGCGTAATTCCAACTTTTTCGATAATCGGTTTGTTCCGCTAAAGTTTGCCAGTCTTTCGGCACATTCGGCGATTCGCTCTGCGCATTTGCGGTCATAATAAATAGAAAAATAACGGTGAATACTTTTAGAAAACTTCCCTTTTGAAAACTCATTAAATCATTTAATCATACCCCATAAGAAAAACTAACAGAGATTGACGCGATGAACGAAATTTTAATTTTTTTGGTTTTTATCCTGTTTATCCTGTCCATCCCTGTTAATTTTTTCACTCAAAATAAAAACCTTCATTTATCGCGAGCGGTTTCAATCTATCGCCCAAATTTTGCTTGTTTGCCTCTTCTTTCAACAATTTGAGCGGCTCGCTCGGCGGTTCATCCGACAGATCGAACGTCCCGTAATGCATCGGCACGAGCGTTTTCCCTTTTATATCGAGAAAAGCCTGAAATGCGTCCGCCGGATTGTTGTGATTCGGCTTCATAAACCAGCGCGGTTCATACGCGCCGATGCCGATGATGAAATAATCAATCTCGCCGAAAACTTCCGCCGTTTCCCTGTAATGCGAGCCGAAACCGGAATCGCCGCCGAAATAGATCTTTTTGCCCGCGCCCGAAATCACGAAACCGCCCCACAGACGTTTATTCGTGTCGGTCAATCCGCGCCGGCACCAATGGCGAACCGGAACGAACGAGATTTTCATGTTTTCGTCGGTCGAAAATTCCTGAAACCAGCCCGCCGTCTGAACTTCGTTCGTCGCGGTTTTCCACGAATTCAGCAAATCTTCCATTCCGAGACCCGCCATAAATTTCGCGTTCGGAAATTTTTTGGCGATTGACTTTAACGTTTCCTCGTCGCAATGGTCGCGGTGGTCGTGCGAAATCAGAACATAATCGAGTTTTTTTATTTTCTCTAACTGATTCGGAACTTCCGTGAAGCGGTTGATAAACGACGGCGTCCCGAAAACCGGATCTATCAGAACCGTTTTTCCGTTCAGACGAAGATAGATCGAAGCGTGTCCGAGCCATAAAATCCCGTCGCGTTCGCTATTTAAAAATTCGGTCGGGTCTTTGACTTCGAGCCGCGCAGTATCGTTCTTTTTGGCTTCTTTGAAAGGCTTTTCGCCCAACTGCCATTTCAGCAATTCAGACGTTTTCGGCAAAAACGGATGTTCGTGATTGACGAATCTTCCCTTTCGATCAACCGGAACGCCCTGCCAATCGGTTTTGAGAGTTTTTAAGTTATCGTTTTTGACGTGTTTTGCAATCACCGCTTCATCAATTCTTTCCAACACAAACGCCGAGGTCAGCACGACGACAACCATTAAAACTAAACCCACAACAATTCTGATAAACCATTTTTTCATCTCTGTTTAATTGGGGCACCCGTCAAATTGCCGAACTCGACGGCTATCACAGATTTCCCGTCAATCGTAAAATCAACCTTATCACTATCGGCATCCGGGCATCTTCCGCCGTCGGTCATTCCGGTTCTGACGTTTATCAAAATATCCGTGTAACAAAATTTCTCTTCCGCGCCGATTAACTTTCTATCTAATGAAACCGACTGCTCTTTATCGCTTGCGTTAAAAATAAACAGAATGTTCTGCTTGGGTGTTACGCGCCGAAAGGCATAGATATTTTCATTATAAAAAACATCGATTGTCCTTCCTTCGCGCATTGCCGCGTTTTTCCTTCGGGTTGCAATCCAACGCTGCGTCCAATCAAACATTTCGCGTTCGTCGTTTCTTCTGCCCGAATTTATAAACGCGCTTCTCGAATCATTATTCCAACCGCCCGGAAAATCTTTGCGATTGTCGGGATCGTGTCCGCCTTCCATCAAGATTTCTTCGCCCGCGTAAAGCTGCGGAATGCCGCGTGTCGCGAGAATAAACGCGATGTGAAGTTTCGCGCCTTCTTTCGTCGCGCCTTTTAACGACATAAAACGGTCGGTGTCGTGATTGTTCGCCAGCACCGTGACGTTATTAATGTTCGGATAAAGCGCGTCGTATTTCAAAACGTCGCGCAGTGCGCGCGCCGGTTTTTTGCCCGTGAAAACTTCCTGCGAAGTGCGCCATAATTTGAAATCGAAAACCGACGGCAGGCGCGTGTCAATTCCGTCCCAACCCGTTTTTCCGCCCTGAAAAAACGCGGTTTGCGCCGAATCTTCCTCGAAAACTTCGCCGACCAGATAAAAATTCGGGTATTGTTTCAAAATCGCGCTCGACCAGTCGCGGATAAATTCGCGCGGCATATATTGAATCGTGTCCTGCCGGATGCCGTTGATGCCCGTCGCGCCGATCCACCATAAAGCATTTTGAATCTGATATTGCGAAACTTCAGGTTCGTAATGATTGTTATCGGGAAGAAGCTCGTTAAACCAGCCTTTTAACAGATTATCTCTTTCCAACGACGAAGCGTTCGGACTTAAAAGCACCGAATTGTTAAAACTATTCGGCGAAAACGGCGAAAACCAATTTTCAAGCGGCGCGCTTTTAGCCCACGGATGCTGAATGCCGACGTGATTGGCAACCTGATCCTGAATGACCTTGATGCCGTTCTTTTGACACTCACGGATCATTTCACGCAAATCTTCGAGCGTTCCGAAATGATTTTCGACGCCGTAATAATCTATCGCGTGATAACCGTGATAATTCGTGTTCGGACACCACGGTTTGTCGCATTGATTCGCTTCGTCCGGGTTATCATACCAGGGTGTCAGCCAGATTGCCGTGATGCCTAACTCCTTTAAATACGGGATATTCTTCGTGATTCCCTTAAAATCGCCGCCGTGCCACGCGCGCGGATTCGTGCGTTCAATGTCTTTGTTGTTCGACGAATCGCCGTCGGCAAAACGGTCGGGCATTATCAGATAAATCACGTCGTCATTGGTAATCGTCTGAACTTTTGTTTCAAGCGGCGCGAGAATCTCGAACGGCACAGCGGTTTTACCGTTCGCGGTCGAAACCTCAAATTCGTATTTTGCCGGTTTCGCGTTTTTCGGAATCGTTACGTCAAAAAACAAATAATCTCCGCGTTGATTGACGCGAATGTTTGAAACTTTCAATGAAGCATTTTTTGAAACGATATTCGCATTCTGAAAATTTTCGCCGCGCACCAGCAGACGCACCGGATTGATCGAATGATTCGCCCACCAATTCGGCGGCTCGACCTTTGATATTTGCGGAGCAGACTGATTATTGACACCGACATTTGTTTGCGCGACCGCCGTTAGAATCCCGAAATTCAGGAAACTCAAAATAATTATCAGCCGAAAAAAATGTTGCATTTTGAAGAAAACTCCAAATAAAAAACAAAAAAGGCGTAAAACTATTATGTTTCACGCCTTGAGAAAGAACAAGAAGGCAATCTGTTGATTGCCCCTTTTAACTTTAGAATTCGAGGCGAACTCCGAACTGTATCTGCCGATTGCTGAACGCTTGAGTTCCGCGAATCGTGCCGAAACCGAATACCGGATCGGTATTGCCGAGGTCGGTATTCGGACCACCCAATTGCGGTGTATTGAAGATGTTGAAGAATTCAGCGCGGAACTGGGCTTTGAATCGTTCCCAGATTGCGAAATTTTTCGTTAAACCGAGATTCAACTGGTAAGTCGCCGGCGCACGCAGACTGTTGCGTTCCAAATTGCCGAAACGACCCGCCGGAGCTTCCCGGAAAGCCGCCGGATTCAGAAAACGCTCGCCCGACCCCGAATATGGATCGCCGACCAGATCAACCCGCACGCCGTTTCTTCGGACATCGAACGGAAATCCGCTCTGAGCGCGGTAAATTCCGTTTAGCTGCCAGCCGCCGATCAGATAATCGAGGGCTTTCGGAATATCTCCGCCATACGTTCTGCCGCGACCGAACGGAATTTCATAGACCGCTTCCAAAGAGAAAACGTGCGGGAAGTCAATTCTCGAAGTCGTGAACGGCTCGACAAAGTTGATGTTCGTATCGCCGACCGAATCAAACGCGCCTTCGCCGTTATCCTTGGTTTTGGAAAAAGTGTATGCCAGACGATACTGCAACCCGCGCGTAAAGCGCCGCTCAACCTGAATTTGCAGTGAATCATACGACGATTCGCCGTTATCATCACGAACCCGCACCGGGTTTCCGGCTAACGTCGGATAGCACGGCGCAGTATTTCCACCACGCGGACAAGCAACGTTTGTTCCCGGTTCGACAATTCTTCCGTTCAGGTTGTAATACAAAATCAAATTGCGACCGCGCGTTGCGACATAACCGACGCTGAGCGCAGTGGTGTTTGTCAATTGCTGTTGAAACTGCACGTTGAATTGATGAACGTTTGAAATTTTATTGTCCGGCAATACCGCTAAAACAGCGACATTGCGCGGATCATTCAAATTAACGCCCGTCACGCTTCCAATCGGCAATGCGCCGGTCGCGAGCCGCGAATCGAGCGAGCCGTCCGGTGCGCGTCCCGAAAGCGTGATGCGTGCGCCGTCCGTAAAGTTGAACTGTGAAAAACCGCTATACGGCGGATTTTGCGCCAACTGATTATCAATCCCGCCGCGGTCGAGGAAGTAGAAAATTCCGTAACCGCCGCGCACTACGTATTTTCCTTTGCCGCCAATGTCGTATGCAAATCCGAGACGCGGACTGAAATTGTTTTTATCGGTCTCCGTCAACGAATCTTTATTGTCGCGGGCAACAATAAGTCTGCCGGTTAAAACGTCAAAATTCGCCTGCCGACCATACATTTCGGTCGGATTGGTGAAAACTTCATACCGCAAACCGAGATTCAGGGTCAGCTTATTGCTGACGCGCCAATCATCCTGCGCAAAAAGCGCATTTTCCCAATTGCGTGTGCCGACCGTGCCGAACGGAGGTCCGATTTGGTAGTTACAAACAAAACCGATCAACAAATCCGCCTGTTCCCAAAAAGTTGTTCCGGCTGAATTGCCGCACTGCGAAGGATCGCCGTTGCCAACCAGAAAGAAATAGCCTTTGCCGCGATTCGGACGATACAGCGAAACATCCCGGCGGAGAATTGTTCCGCCAAATTTGAGGAGATGATTTCCGGTCGCATATGTGATGCTGTCAACAATCTGATATGTATTTTGCGGAACGATATAGGGACCGAAATCGCCCGTGTATTCAAGTTGTCCGTTATAGCCGCCAATCAGTGCGCCGCCGCCTAAACTTGCGTCGCGGTTGGCATTCGGAATTCCTAAATCAGCCGACACGGCTTGATCGAAAAACGGCGGCTGGTAGCCGTAGCTGATTCGATTAGCCTGAACACGCAATTCATTAAATAATGTTGCGCTGAAAGCCGTACTTAAACCGACCACAAACCCTTTGGTGCGCGTCGGATTTGTCCCCGAACCGAATCCCGCCGGCAAATCAGGCAGGCGCGAAGATGTCGTCTGATCAAAGCGTCCCCAGCTAACGCGTCCGAAAAGCTGATTGCCTTCCGTAAGTTTGCTGTCAACTTTAATGTCGAATGTATCCTGATTGGTCGTCTGATTTCGCGTCGTAAGATAATTATTGAAAATTCCTGCCCGATTCGGCAGCGGAAATGCCCGTAAATAATTTAATCCGACTGCGTTCAAACGGTTGCCCGGAAGTAAATCCAAACGGTTATACGCAGTTCCGTTACCGTTCGTACAGAGAATGCCGTTCGTTGTCGTGCCTGTAACGCAGACATTCTGACCCGTCAACGGGTCGCGTAGCTGCGTTTCCAAAGCCGAAAAATTTCCGTTGCGAAATTCTGCGGTCGGAACGGTTGCCGATTCCTGACCGAAAGGCAGAAATTGACGCAAACCTTCATAATCGCCGAAAAAGAAAAGTCTGTCCTTGATTATCCTGCCACCGAAAGTTCCGCCAAACTGCCCGCGTCGGAATTCGGTTTTGTCATTGTTAAAAGTCGGACGGGCATCAAGATTATCGTTTCTGATAAATGCAAACGCGCTGCCGAAGAAATCATTTTTACCCGATTTGACGACAGCATTGATAATGCCGCCGCCGCCGCGACCGAATTCCGCCGGAGCGACACTGGTCTGGACGCGAAACTCCTGAACAGCTTCCGCCGCCGGAAAGATATTAATGGTGTTGACCAGCGATTCGTTGTTATCAACGCCATCGAGCAGAAAGTTGTTTGCCTGCGTTCGCTGTCCGTTAACCGAAAGCGCCGCCCCGCCGGTATTTCCCCCGCGGTAGGTTTCCGCATTATTACCTGCTCCCGAAGCAAATCCGCCGGGAACTCCCTGAGTTACACCGGGGGTTAATCGCGCCAGTTCCAGAACATTACGTCCATTGAGCGGCAGTTCAACCGCCTCCCGACCTTGAATTACTTCCCCGATTGAAGAAGTTGCCGTTTCAATCAAAGGCGCATCAGTGTTAATTGTTACTACTTCATTAACTCCGCCCGCCTCAAGGCTGAAATTTAAATTGGCAACTTGTTGAACCTCAAGTGTAATTTCCTGCTTAACGGTTTTGAAATTTGCCTGTGTAATTTCTATTGCATAGCGACCGGGAGACAAAGAAACGGCGTTAAATACGCCATCATCATTTGTCTGGACGGTAACAACCCGATTTGTCGCCAACTCAGTAACCGAAATTGTAGCACCGGCTACGGCTGATCCTGACTGATCAGTGACGGTTCCCTGAATTCTGCCTGATTCCGTTTGCGCGATTATAGGAAAAACTAATCCCAAAACGGCAACAGTTAATATCAAAATTCGCTTAATACTTAAACTTATATTTCTGCACATGGTTGACTTCCTCTCTTAATTTTTGCTGCCAAATGTCCTCTTAAACAGACCTTTCGGATACTCTCCCTGGAATAACTTTAAATTTAGAATAAAAGGGCGAAAAACAGATTTACCTTATTTTCAGGGTAAAATGTAGAATCAATAGTTTGTTGTAGCAACAAACAAAGTTTTAATACAAAATTAACCTCGATGTCAAGAAAAACTAAACAATTTTTCAAAAAATTTTCATTTTTAGCTTGCGGAGGCAAACTTTTTGGCTAAAACAAGACTAAATGCTCCAATTAACGTTGGCGAATCACCCAAGGAAGAAGCCCGAAGAATCGTTTTCGGCAAATCCCCTCTGACACTTCGTTCCGCCATACATTGAAGCTCACCGGCAATTAAATCCCACGCCTCGGCAATTATTCCGCTAACGATAACAGCTTGCGGACTTAAGCCGACAATTAAATTGGATATGCCAATTCCCAAAAATCGCGCAGTTTCTTTAAGCGCTTGGATAGCCTGCGTTTCACCGCTCTTGGCAAGCGCGACCAGATGTTTAATATCAACTGTCTCTTTGCTCAGATTACTTTCCTTTAATAATTTTTGATAACGAAAAATAATCGCTTTTTCGGAAGCGTGGGCTTCCCAGCAATCACGGCTGCCGCACGAGCATGTAACCGGCGCATCTACCCCGACAATCATATGTCCGAACTCGCCTGCCGCACCTTTATCGCCGCGGTATATCTGTCCGTCAAAAATAACTCCGGTGCCAATTCCTTCCGCCACTAAAACGGTTATAAAATTTCGTGTTTTACGATTTCTTTCGTGTCCGAACCAAAGTTCCGCCAGCGCAATCGCATTGGCATCGTTTTCAATCGTCGCCGGGAATCCGGTTCTTTCCGTAATTTGGGCGGCAATTTCCCAATCGCGCCAGTTGAAATAAGGAATGTAGAGAACTTTTCCAATTGTCTGATCGGCAATTCCGGGAACACTTATCCCGACTTCAAGCTCAAAGTCGGGATATTTTCGGGCAAGTTTGGAAACGCTTTCGATAATCTGCTCGGTCATAAAAGTCATATCTGCCGAACTCGGAAAAGTTTCCTGCTCTAAAACGTGTCCGGCAAGATCGGCAACAGCGACGGTTGTTTTCTGCGGGGTTACATCAACGCCGACCGCCACCGGAGTTCCGGTTTTCAGTTTCAGCAGCGTCGGCTTTCTGCCGCCGGTCGAGTCGCCCGTTCCAATATCTTCGATCAACCCGGATTCCTGTAAATCATCAACAATTGCCGAAACAGTCGAACGCTGCAGAGCCGTTTCGCGGGCTATTTCCGCCCGTGAAATAGGCGACCGGTCACGGACATAATTTAAAACAATCTGTTTGTTGATGCCCCGGATAGTATTCGGACGCGCAATTTGAGTTTTCGCTTTTTGCAGATAGATTCTTTTCATTTTCCTTTAAAATATCCAAAGTTATTTTTGAAACCCAAC
>JALHNX010000106.1 GCA_022843305.1 Pyrinomonadaceae bacterium
CGATTCGCTTAACAAACGAGCTACGCCATCCGGCGAAGATTGACAACCCGCCGCATTCAACAATTTTGGCGGGATGATACTTTTCTGTGCTTAACTGCTTCTTTCATAGCTGATTTGTTATGCCGCCCGTTATCCAGCGGCAATTTTGTTTCAAACAAACTTCGTTCGGTCATTCCAAACGCGCCGCCAAATCCTCAACCGTCGCTTGCCATTGCGCTGCGTCGTCTGACTCGTCCCACAATTCTTTTAGCTCTGAATCAGTTTTGACGCGCTCAACGGCTTTTCGCGCCGCCGACAAAAGTTTCTCGTTTGGTTTGAACTTCAACTTGCCAACGCACTCTTTGGTTTCGTCCGTCAAGTTCGCGCTCGGTTTTCCAAGCAACGCCGCGATAACTTCTGCCGCCGCCAAAGCCGCGCTACTTTCGGGAGCTTCCAAGTAATCGTCGCCGATGTCGTTGACAGCATCGAAAGCCTCAACGAGCAACTCTTTGTCCGGTTCGTCGCAAAACTCGCCAATCCAATCGGCGGCATCGTCGTTTTCAAAAGTATTTATTCCCCAAGCACCCATAATTTCTTTATGCTACGCGAACACGCGAAGCGGCACAACGATTGAGTTGACGCGGCGGTGCGATTTCATTCAAGCATCACCGGACGAATCAACTTGAGAAACACGCTCCCGCCGCTCGCGTCCAACGATTTGTTATGCGCGTTGAAGTTCGCAAGATATTCAATCAATTTTTTTAACGCGGTATCATCATAGCTAAAACAAATACTATGAGAACGATAAAACCGATAATGACGGGGACGAAACATACCAATAGCACAATGAGTACCAGCCTCATACCCTTCTTTTGCGCTTCTTGTTCCGCCTTATACGCGACCACATCTGACTGGCTAAATACTTGGTCACCACATTCGGGACACATCTTTTTGTGCGTCACACAGCTGCGACCCCCGGAAATGTATGTGCTTGAGACAACCTGAGGATGAACGTATTGTTTACACTGATTGCAATAGGGTTTGTAGTAGTTCTCTGTGCTCATAGGTTTTGCAACGTTCTCCTTTATTCATGCTACATCCAAGTTGAGTTGATAGCGCATAACTTATGATTGAGCGGAATCATTCCGCCTAATCAACAAATTCTGTGTATTATACGGAATCATTCTTGCTAATACGCAAATTTCGTGTATTATACGGAATCATTCGGGATAACAACCTTATATGCGGAATTATTTATACTACAACTTTATTGGTAAATCAATAAAAATTCAGGCGATGCAACATTCCCTGCAAGCTATTTCTTAAACGCAATCACAGCTCGATAATTTGTTTATCTTTCTTCAAAAACATATTAACAATTTCGCTTTGGTCGAGATTTTTCTCGGCTGCGAGTTTTTTGATAAATTCGGCGATTTCTTGCCGGTCTTGAATGGAAATTTCGTAGCTGTCCTTAACGAACAAAAGCGGATTTCTTTTTTCCGAAAGGCGAAAAGAAACCCGCTTTTGATATTTTTACGGCAGATAACTGTTGGCAATCGGTATATCACTACTTAAACCGAACTGCGCGATTAAAATCCCCGCGCTTGAGCGGTTGATATACCATGTTCCGTTGCGATAGACGGCAATATCGGCTTTTCGGTCGCCGTCGTAATCGCCGGGAACGGGAATGTCGTCAGCCAAACCGAACTGCACAAAGTCAATGCCGCCGCCGCTTTTAAGGATATACCATGTTCGGTCGGACGGACGAAAGACCGCGAAATCGTCTTTGCCGTCGCCGTCGTAATCTGCCGGAACGGGTTTATCGCCCGCCGTGCCCCAACGCGTAAAGCTATGGGTCGCGTAATTTGCGGTTGACGGTGAAAGATACCAGCCGTTAACGCTGTAAGTCGCAAAATCGCCTTTACCGTCGCCGTCAAAATCGCCCGCCGCCGGGATGCCCGACTCGATATTCGAATATGTCAAAACGCTTCCGTTTCCGCTTCGAAGAACGTAAAAAGTGTGATTTGACGGGCGGAAAACCGCAATATCCGATTTCCCGTCGCCGTCGTAATCTTCGATCACGGGAATATCATCGGGCAATCCCCACGAGTAACCCGAAAAGGTAAAATCGAAACTTCTCAGCACATAAAAATCGGGCTGCGATGAATCGGCATGCGGGCGGAAAACGGCAAAATCGGTGCGTCCGTCATCGTCAAAATCGCCCGGAGCAAGCCGGTCGCCGTTCATTCCCCAATTCAAAACACCGAAACCGTTTTGGCTTTGATTCATATACCAGTTGCCTTCCGACGGGCGAAAGACGGAAATGTCGCTTCTGCCGTCACCGTCAAAATCGGCGCGCGCGGTCGGGAAGGCGCACGAGCAGACGGGAACTGCCGAATTTTCAGACGGCGTTGAAATTTCCGGCTTCTGCGCTGCCGGACAAAAACAGCAGATATAATCATTCGACTCGAACGTCAATTTCCAGCCCGCCAGTGAGCCGCCGTCGCCCGATGCGTCGTCAACCACATATAAAGTCCAGATTCCGTTCATCGCCGCGCCGCCCGGACCGAAAACCGAAGCGAATGTCGCGCTGCCGACCGGCGCGGGGGATTGATATGGCGCGGCTGGCGCGGGTGCCGGAAAATTATCGCCCGTTGCCGTATGATTCGTCGGTTTCCATTCGCCGTTCATATTGACGGTTGAGCCGCTTGCGGGAAGCAGATTTAGCGCATTATCCTTCAAAATAACGTTGGCGTTGGTCTGCGCGGCAGAACTGTTGACCGCGTCGGACATGACGATAAATTTCTGCCCGCCCGGTCCGACCAGCAAAATGTCCAGATCGCCCGGAAAAGTGTGCGTCAGACCCGTCAGTTCGAGTTTGATCTTTTTACTGCCGCTCAAACCCGCAACGTTAACGGTCGTGCCGTAAGGCTCTGACACGCCGACCGAGGGAATTGTCAGCGGTGTTGAATTTGTCACCGTCACGGGCGGACCGCCGAACGGGAAGCCGGGAATGATCGTGCGTGTTTCGGTGCGTGTTCCCGAACTGCTGGTAATGTTGAAAGTTATTGTGTATTCAACTCCGCAAGCCGCATTTCCCGGAAGAGTAAAATTGATATTTTGCGAAACGGTTTGCCCGTTGGCAATCGTTCCGTAAGCTGCCGAACCGCCGCCGACGACCTGCACGGTGACATCCGTAATCGCGCTTCCCGAATTGTTCGATAAAGGAACTGTCAAAATCAGAGGCTCGCCCGGATCGGGATAACCGTTATTATTGCCCGGTGAGTCGCTGACCGAAAATCCCGCGCCGATAAAAACATTGGCGGATATTTCAAAAGATTCAGTAACTTGCGCGTTATTAGCACCTGTTCCCGCATTTTGGATGCTTGCGTAAAAACCCATTCCGCGAATTGCAAATCCGCGTCTGACAGGTAAACCATCGTTCGGGTCGGAAGCAAATGCCGCAGTAATGATCGCATCGCGTGCCTGAAGCATATTCGGGTTAAGCGGCGAGAGCTTCATTCCGTCCGTTACATATTGCAGAATACGGCGGTTGCCTTCCGTAGCACCGTGCTGCTGGATAAGCTGATGACGGACTTCCCAGAGCGCGACGTTCCAAATCTCGCCCGCATTGTGAATCTGGTCGCAGTTTCCCGAAATGGCAATAGCCGGATTGCGCGGAAACGCGCTGTTCGGATTGGTCGTCGTCGTTCCGATAAATGTGTCGCAACCCGCATTTAAATATTTAAAGGTCAGCGGATTATGCGGTAAGCCGTTCGCTCCGAGCGATGCCCTGATTGCCGTCGGAAAACGCCGGATGCCGTAATAATAGTTTGGAAAGCCGGGGATGATTTCGTGTGTTAGATAACCGGCAATTGCATGGGTTCCCAAAGGATCGTCAGTCGGTTCGGATAGCATTGCAAACGCATAAAAATCAGACCAACCCTCGCCCATAGCCCTTGCCATATTGTTTGACAGACCGCTTGAGTTGCCGTGCAGTCGGCTGCTCAGACCGTGAGTTAACTCGTGGACTAAAACCTGACTGTCCAAACCGCCGTCGCGGTCAGGCGTTCCTGCTGTCCAGATAAACATTTGCAGTCTTGGACGGTTGCCGTCCGCCGGAACTGACATATTCGCACCATTCGTTGCGCTTATATCTTGAATTTCGGCTGAAACGCGGTCGCCTTCGCTGCCGCCGCGTCCGAAATTGAAATGCTGGAAATTGCGCGCCTGTTCCGTGAATCCCAAAAGATACATTTCGTCGTGCCAGCGATTCACCGTGTAAAAAGCGTGTGTAACCGAACCTTTTTGAAATTCCGGCAATAACGGGTCTTCGCCCGGCGGCGGATTACCCGGCGCAGGATTATAGTTGAAACTAAAAACGCGGTTCGGGTTTCCCGGCACGGGCGCGTCAACGCCGTTCGGCGCAACCCGGTCCACACCGGCTTCGACGGCGTTGCCGTCCGTAATATTGTCGCTCTGATTCGGCATTCCCGTCAGACCGTTGTCGGGAATCCAGCCGAGATTATTAAAGGTGTATGGCGGTTCGTTGCCGATTAACGTAAAACTCTGGCGGCTGACAATCGGCGGTTGCGGGCAACTGAGCGGCGAAAAACAGCCGGGTGTAAAAGGTGTCGGACTGTCGGCGGTTTTCAGGAGGCTCGTCGAATTTCCGTAAACCGTAAAAGTCGCCGGGCGGGTTTGGTATTCGGTAATATTTTTGCGCCACAAAAGCGTTCCGTCGCGCGCGTCAACGATCACGTAAAAAGCCTCGGTTTTCGTCCACAACAAAACGCGCCACGCCGTTCCGGCAACGCCGTTTTCAATCGGAAAATAAATCTTTTCAGTTGTTGTTTTACCGGAAATCGGTTCGGAGTTTATATATTTCGCGGCGTTTGAAACAGCCTCTTCCGCGCTGCCGAAATCTTTTGAAAGACTTTCATAATCGAGATTCGGCGCGAGATTGTTGACGATGCGGATAATTTCGCCGCGTTTTGAAAATCCGGCTTTTACTTCGCCGCGAAAAACCGGAACGCCGCCGATTTTCTGCTCGAAATGAACGAACGAAAGATTGCCGTCGGGATTCGTATAATCGGCGGTCGTTTCGAGCGCGTCAATCTGCGAATCTTCCAAGCCGACAAGCTCGGAATTTCGCTTGAGAAAATTTTTAAGAATCGCGGTTCTTTTTTCGCTTGACGGCGCGGTTAGAAAATCCGCGTTCGGCGCAAGATCGGGCGCGATGATTTCGGGCGTGCGCAAATCTTCGCTGTCTTCGATTTTTACTTTCGCACCGTTTGAAAGCAGATTTTGCTCCGCCCGCGCGAATTTTTTTCGTTCGGCGGAAATCAGCGATTCGGTTTTGCCCGCGTCGTTTAAAAATTTTCCGATTGCCGTCCGCGCTTCATTTGATTCGTCGGTGCGAATGTCGTAATTCGGCAGCTCAGCAGGTTTTTCCGCGTTTACGGCAGATTCCGCGCGCGGCGAAAAATGCCAGAACAAAACGGCTGAAATCAAAAGTAAAAGAAACGAAAACGGATAGATCTTTCGGATGAAATCGGCTGAAAACTTCATTAGGAACTCTCCTTTGTCGGAATAAAAACGAGAACTTTAGAAAAGATTTCAGCAATTATATATTTAAAATCGTTAATTGTTAAGATTCTGCGGATTATTTTCGAGAAGCTGGACGAATTTTTTTGCCGCGAGCGATAAATTCCGGTCGCTTCTGTAAATCACACCGACCGGACGAACCCATTCTTTCTCGGCTAACTGAACGACGGCGAGCTGCGCGTTTTTTTCCTCGTCTTCGACCGACGGATACGGCACGATTGCCAGTCCGAAACCGACTTCGACGGCGCGTTTGATAGTTTCGATGTTGTCGAATTCGGCAACTTTGTGAACCTCGACACCGTTTGTTTTCAGGATTTTATCAATCGCCTTGCGCGTCGGAATGTCGCGTTCAAACAAAACGAAATCGCGCCCCTTTAAGTCTTTAGCTTTGACCTCTTTGCGCTTGGCAAGTTCGTGATCGAGCGGGCAGATCAGAACGAGCCGGTCGCTCTGCATTGCCACAATCGTCAAACCGCGGCGCGGTTCGGGAAAAGCGACCACGCCGAGTTCGACCAGTCCATTTAAAACATCACGCACCACACGCGTGGTGCGCGAATATTCGAGATCAATTTTGACGGACGGAAATTTCGACATAAATTCCCGAACTTTGGGCGGAAATTCGTGCAGACCGATGCTGTAAATCGTCGCTACTTTAACTGTTCCGCCGATCTTGCCAACCAGCCCGCGCATACTTTCGTTGAGCGTGTCGTAGCTGTCGAGGACGTTTTTCGATTCGCGGTAAAAAACTTCGCCCGCCGGCGTCAAACGCACTTCGCGCCGTCCGCGAACGCGTTCGAGCAGACGGCGTTTGAATTTTTCTTCCAAAGTGCGAATCTGCTGGCTGACCGCCGATTGCGTAATAAAATTCCGCTCCGCCGCCAGCGAAAAGCTCTGTAAATCAACCAGATCGCAAAATACTTTCAATGTTTCAATATGCATACATTTGTTCGTTGTCAGTAGTCAGTTGTCCGTTGCATTTATGAGTTTGAATTACAACGGACAACTGACTACTGACTACTGACTAAAATAAGTTTAACTGTATAATTCGGTTAAAAGAATTCATTTTATCTTATCAGATTTAGAATTTATAATGAAATTTGGTTTAGTTTTGGTAAGTTCTGATATTCTTTTGGATTATAAAGTTTGATTTACGACTATCGGGCAAATATAATTGCCCGAAAGGCAGTAACTTACCAAAAAGACAAGGAAACACGAAATGAAATTCAGCAATACTTTTCTGTTAAGAAAATTGCACCAAATAACGGGCATCGTGCCGCTCGGGGCGTTCTTTTTCGTCCATATGTTCACCAACTCGAAGGCGATGAGCGGCGAGAAGGTTTTTAACGACGCGGTCGCGGACATACATCATATTCCGTATCTGCTGTTTGTCGAGATTTTCGGTATCTTTCTGCCGCTGCTTTTCCATTCGATTTACGGCATCATCATTTCCGGCGAAGCGCGGGTAAATAATTTCAATTACGGTTACGGGCGCAACTGGTTTTACACTTTTCAGCGCATTACGGGCGCTTTTCTTTTCTTTTTTATCTTTTTCCATATTCTGAATCTGCGTTTCGGTTTGATTCCGGGACTCGAATCTTATAACAATCCGGTGGCGGGAAACGCCGATAAAGCGTTCGATATTGTCGCGGCTGAATTTCAGAATCCGTTCATTTTGACTTTCTATATTCTCGGAATTGCGGCGACGGCGTGGCATCTCGCTTACGGCATCTGGCTTTTCGCGGTTGACTGGGGCATCATCATCGGCGAAAAAGCGCAGAAATACGCGCTTTACGCTTGTCTGGCGCTCGCCTTCGGACTTTTCGCGGTCGGAACGAACGCGGCGATCGCATTCGTTCGCCCGTGCGGACTTTTCCCGAAGGTGTTCTGCAGCGAACTAGAGAAAAAGGGAGTCGTCGTGCCGAATAAATCGGGCAAATTTTAGGTAAGGTAAAACTGATAACGGATAATGGATAATTAAAACAAAACGAAAATTATCCATTATCAACTATCCATTATTAACTAATTATATGGCATCAAACGGATTAAAAATAGCGATTGTCGGCGGCGGGTTGGCGGGACTGGCGGCAGCGATGAAAATTGCCGAGCAGGGCTACGACGTTGATCTGATCTCGGTCGTTCCCGTCAAACGCTCGCACTCGGTCTGCGCGCAGGGCGGCATCAACGGCGCGGTCAACACGAAAGGCGAAGGCGATTCGCCCGCCAAACATCTCGACGACACTGTTTACGGCGGAGACTTTCTGGCGAATCAGCCGCCCGTCCAGAAAATGTGCGATATGGCGCCGCAGATCATCTATCTTTTCGATAGAATGGGCGTTCCGTTTTCGCGCACGCAGGAAGGCTTGATCGATTTTCGCCGTTTCGGCGGAACGCTGCATCACCGGACGGCGTTTGCGGGCGCTTCGACCGGACAACAGCTTTTATACGCGCTCGACGAACAGGTTCGCAAATACGAAGCCGCCGGAAAGGTCACTAAATACGAAGGCTGGGAAATGCTCTCGTTAGTTCTGGACGATTATCAGGTTTGTCGCGGTCTGATCGCGATGAATCTGCAAACGCTCGAATTGAAAGCGTTTAACGCCGATGCCGTGATCATGGCGACGGGCGGACCCGGACTTATTTTCGGAAAATCCACGAATTCGATGACCTGCACGGGCAGTGCCGTGTCGGCGTGTTACCAGCAGGGCGCGAAATACGCGAACGGCGAATTTATACAGGTTCACCCGACCTCGATTCCGGGCGAAGATAAACTTCGTTTAATGAGTGAATCGGCGCGCGGCGAAGGCGGCAGAGTTTGGGTTCCGAAAAATCAGGGCGACACGCGCAACGCGAAAGATATTCCGACGGAAGAACGCTGGTATTTTCTCGAAGAAAAATATCCGGCTTACGGAAATTTAGTTCCGCGTGATATTGCGACCCGCGAAATTTTTCAGGTTTGCCTCGAAGGCTACGGTGTCGGCGGCGAAAATCAGGTTTAT
Organism: Pyrinomonadaceae bacterium; assembly: GCA_022843305.1. Taxonomy (GTDB): domain Bacteria; phylum Acidobacteriota; class Blastocatellia; order Pyrinomonadales; family Pyrinomonadaceae; genus JAFDVJ01. The sequence continues at coordinate 8,583 of JALHNX010000106.1, forward strand.
CTCGATCTGACACATATTCCGGCGGAAACTTTGACCAGAAAACTCGGCGCGATTCTTGAGATTTACGAAATGTTCGTCGGCGATGATCCGCGATATGTGCCGATGCGGATTTTCCCCGGCGTTCACTATTCGATGGGCGGTTTGTGGGTCGATTTCGAGCAGCGCACGAATATTCCGGGACTCTTCGCCGCCGGTGAATGCGATTATTCGATTCACGGCGCGAACCGTTTGGGTGCAAATTCGCTTGTTTCGTGCGTTTACGGCGGTTTTGTCGCCGCGCCTTCGGCGATCGAATACGCAAAGAACGTCGAACGCAAAACGACGGAAACCAACGGCATTCACGCGGCGGAACTGCGTCGCCAACAGCAGATTAATGATTCGATCATCAAAAACGAAGGTTCGGAAAATCAATATAAAATCCACGACGAACTCGGCAAATGGATGACGGATAACGTAACAGTTGTGCGCTACAACGACCGTTTAAAAGCGACTGATGAAAAGATTCTGGAACTCATTAACCGTTATCAGAATATTTCGATCAACGACTCGAATCTGTGGGCGACGCAAGCCGTTCCGCATGCGCGTCAGCTTTGGAATATGCTGCAATTAGCGCGTGTCATCACGCTCGGCGCGCTCAACCGCGACGAATCGCGCGGTGCGCATTACAAACCCGACTTTCCCGACCGCAACGACGAAGACTTCTTAAAAACGACGATCGCCGAATATTCGGACGAAGCACCGATTCTTTCATACGAGGCGGTTGACACGGGCTTGATCGTGCCGCGCAAACGCGATTACACGAAAGGCAAAGCGAAAGCCGCTGCCACAACAACGGAAACCGCGAAACTGCCGGAAAAAGACGGCGCATCGCAAGTCTTACAGCCGGGAAGCGAGCTCAAACCCGAAGGACGCGAGGAAATCTGGGTGAAGCAGGGCAAAAAGATTACTGAAGGCGAATCTTTCAAGGAAATTGACGAAGAGCAGGAGATTAAGGAAAAAGAGTAGCGATGCCGGCGTTGACGCAAACAAAAAAATACACGCCCGAAGAATATCTGGCTTTGGAAGAAAAAGCCGAATACAGGAGCGAATATGTCAACGGCTTTATCTTCAAGATGGCTGGCGGCACCGAATCGCATATTCAGATTAGCTTCAACGTAACTAAACTTTTTTCAGATAAACTGCGAGGGAAATGTCGCGCCTATCAAAGCGACATGAAAGTTTGGGTCGAGGAAGCGGGAACATTTTTTTATCCCGATGTAACGGTGGTTTGCGGGGAACGAAGGTTTTACAAAGATCGACGCGACATTGTTGAAAATCCGATTCTGTTGGTTGAAGTCTTGTCAGAAAGCACGAAGGATTATGATAAGAACGACAAATTCTTTACTTATAAACATATTGAATCCTTCAAGGAGTATGTTCTTATTTCGCAGGATAAGCCTGTCGTTCAACAATATATCAGGCAATCGGACGGGCATTGGAAAATTGAAGCGACAATCGGCTTAAACAGCAAGGTTTATTTTGAATCGCTAGATACCGAACTCGCGATGCAGGATATTTACGATTTGGTTGAGTTTGAAGTGGAAAATTTGTAACGGAAAATAAGGCTTAATGTTTGGAAGAAAGCGGGAAAATATAGGATTTCAAGGTAAAACAATCTACACGATTGATGAATATCTCGAAATCGAAGCGCAGCTAGCCGAAAGTTATGAGTTTCATAACGAACGGGTTGGCAAACTGAACGATCCAGAATTTTTTATTGAGAGTATCTTAAAGTTCCACAAAACTCTTTCCGACAAATTTGCCGGCAGTAACTTTCAAGTGTTTTCGAACTTTCTTTCAAAAAAGAAAAAAATTTGGATCGAAGCTGAAAACAGTTTAATGTATCCGAGTTTGTTCGTAATCAGTGGTGAATTAAATTATTATCCAGGTCGCGAAGATATTATTGTTAACCCATTACTGATAATTGAAGTTTCGACAATTTACTCAATGGGAAGTATGAATAGTAAGCGTGGAGACCAGAAATATTTATCGGACAGAAGTAGCAGATTTTGGGCATACCAGAAAATCCCTTCATTAAGGGAATATGCTTTAATTACCGATATTGGCTCGACGGTTATCGAAACATATAACAAGTTGGATGGTAAAAGTTGGAAATATCAAGTGTTTTCTAATACTTTATTTGGCAGTAATTTGGTAAATTTTGAATCTATTAATATTGAACTACCTGTAACTGATTTTTATATATGAACCAAGCAAACGTGCATCAGGAAAAGAAACGATTGGAAAATCCGCCGCAGACGATTGAGTTTAAGATTCAGCGGCGCGACCGGCTCGAAGCGGAAACGCGTTGGGAAACTTTTGAAATTCCGTATCGCCGGAATCTGAATGTGATTTCCGCGCTCATGGAAATCCGCAAAAATCCGGTCACGAAAGACGGCACGCAAACGACGCCGCCGGTTTGGGATATGAGCTGTCTCGAACAGGTTTGCGGTATTTGCACGATGGTGATTGACGGCAAAGTTCGCCAATCGTGTTCGGCGCTGGTTGACGATCTGCTGATCGTGAGCGGCTCGAACGCAATTTCGCTGCAGCCGATGTCGAAATTTCCGAACGTCCGCGATTTGAAAGTTGACCGCTCGAAAATGTTCGATCATCTCAAACAGGTTCACGCCTGGATCGAACTCGACGGCACGCACGATCTCGGTCCGGCGCCCGCGATGTCGAACGAACAGGCGCAGGAACGCTACGCTTATTCACGCTGTATGACGTGCGGCTGCTGTCTCGAAGCCTGTCCGCAGTATCACGACGACAATTACATCGGACCGCAGGCAATCGCGCAGGCAAAACTTTTCAATATGCATCCGACCGGAAAATTTACCATCGAAGAGCGGCTCGACGGTTTGATGGGCGACGACGGCATTACCAACTGCGGCAACGCGCAAAACTGCGTGCAGGTTTGCCCGATGTCGATTCCGCTGACGCGCGCGATCTACGAAACAAACCGCGACATTACGGTCAACGCGCTTTTCGGCTGGCTGAAGAAATAAGGTGAAAAAGTGAAAAAGTGAAAAAGTGAAAAAGTGAAAAAGTCGGCTTAACTTTTTCACTTTTTCACTTTTAAAACTTTCTACTGAATCGTCGAAACTATCGAAACGTCTTCAAAATGGGTTTCGGGAATGTTGGTGATGCCGTTTTCGTTGAGAAAATACTGAACTTTTTCGAACGACATCGGCGCGGCGAAAAAGTAGCCCTGCGCGCCCTCGCAGTTGAGTTTTTTCAGTTCGTCGAGCTGTGCCTGAGTTTCGACGCCTTCGGCAATGACTTTCATTCCAAGATTACGCGCGAGCATTACGATCGTGCGGACGATCTCCGAATTATTGCCGTTTGATTCAATCGGGCTGATGAACGAGCGGTCAATTTTCAAAGTCGAGATTGGGAGTTTCATCAAATAATTCAGGTTCGAATAGCCGGTTCCGAAGTCGTCTATGTTGATTTCGATGCCGATGTCGCGAAGCTGATGAAGCATTTCGACGGCGTTTTCCTGATGCTCGAAAAAGACCGATTCGGTGATTTCGAGTTTTAATTTATTGCTCGGAAAACGCGTGTCTTCGAGAATCCGTTTGATTTTCGTGACCAGATTCGGGTTGGCAAATTGTTTGCACGAAAGATTGACGCTTAAGATCAGTGCCGACGAATCGGGCATTCCTTCGTTGAGCGACTGCATTTGCATACAGGCTTTTCGCAGGATGTATTCGCCGAGCGTGTCAATCAAGCCGATTTCTTCCGCCAGCGGAATGAATTTGGCGGGCTGAATGTCGCCGAAAGTCGCGTGATTCCAGCGCGCCAAGGCTTCAAAACCGTCAATTTTTTCGTTCGCCAATGAATAGATCGGCTGATAATTTATGTAAAACTCGTCTTTTTCGACCGCGCGGCGCAAATCGGTTTCGAGCTTGAGGATTTCCTTGACGGCTTCGTGCATATCCTGATCGAAAACTTCGTGGCGCGCTTTTCCGGCGCGTTTTGCCTGATACATTGCCGTGTCGGCATCGCGCATCAAATCTTCGGGCAGGCGATGATTTTCGCCGGCGTGCAAAATCCCGATACTCGCCGAACTGTAAACTTCGTGTTCGCTCAAATCAAACGGAATCAGGAATTTTTCCTGAATGCGTTCGGCAATGCGGATGACTTCTTTTGACTCGTATCTGCCTTCGACCAGAATCGTAAATTCGTCGCCGCCAAGCCGTGCAACCATATCCGACGGGCGCAGACATTCGCGCAGACGTTCGGCAATTCCGATCAATAACTGGTCGCCGATCAGATGCCCGAGACTGTCGTTGACAACCTTAAAGCGGTCGAGGTCAATGAACAGAACGCTGACTTTATAGTCGGAATCATCGTGCGATTTCTTGAGTGCCAGTTCGAGCTTCGACATAAAACGCGCACGGTTCGGCAAGCCGGTCAGCGCGTCGTGCGCGGCTTCGTATTGCAGTTTTTCTTCGGCGAGCTTTTTGTCGGTAATGTCCTGAATTTGAAAGATCAGATTCGGGCGTTCGCTCTTTGAATGGCTCGTCGTCGAAACGCTCCACGAAGCCCAGACGGTTTTTCCGTCCTTATGCAGATAGCGCTGTTCCATCTGGCAGTTTGGAACTTTGCCGGAGAGAAGTTCGTGAATTTTTATCAATGTGTTTCCCAAATCTTCGGTAAAAAGCATTGACTGAAAATCGCGGGTTAAAAATTCTTCTTCCGTATAACCGAGAATCTGGCAAAGCGCGTGATTGACTTTGAGCCAGACCCCGTTCGGAGAAACGAGCGCGATGCCGATCGGCGCGTAATTAAACGCGCTGCGAAAACGTTCTTCGGATTCGGCGAGTGCGGCGGATTGAATTTCCAGAATCTCGGCGTGTTCTTTTGACTGCTCGGCTTGGGTGAGCGACATTTCCACGTTTTTGAGATACATCCGGTAGGTGAGATAAACAAAAAGTATCACCGGAATAGTCGCGATCAACGCGCTGAAGCCGACATAATCAACTATTTTGACCAGCGTTCCGGCGGCAAGTGCGCCAATCGAGTAAGTGACGAAAATCCACAGGTAATGAGTTTTCCAGGTTTCCCACCACGGCTTTTCGCTTTTCAGTGCGCCGTAAATCGAAGATAAACCCGTGTTGGCGAAAAATTGAACGAATGCCAGAACGGAAACCGTGATAACAAAATCGTTGACTGTGAGACCGTGCCGTTCGGCTTCCGAGTTAATACCGAATAAATGAAGCGCAATGACGACGAGCGAAGTTGAAAGTGCCATCGCGCCGGCGTTGAAAAAGACGGTGATTTTTTTATTGCAAAAACGCCACGCGGAACAAAAAGCCTCGATTGCCGCCAGAATAACGGCGGCTTCTCCGCCAAAGAAAAGCAGCGCGAAAAAGATAAAAGTGTCGGAAACCGAGATGTGCGATTTGAATTTGGGAAGCTGAACCGTGATGCGCGAGCCTAATCCGATCGTGAACGCGGCTAAAAAAAGAAACCGTAAATCTATCTTTTCAAACGGAAGTCTGATAAACGCGGCAACAAGACAAAGAAAGCCGACAGCAATAACTATCAGCATATATTTGTTTGTTATATTCTGCGTTTTCATATGATTCGGTGGGAGTTTTCAATCGCTAAACAGCCGATAAAATCCGGGAGAAGTCTTCAGGCTGACGAAAATATTGCGGATTTTCAAGTTTCAAATTTCATTTGCCCGGGGTATTTTCAAACGGTTTGACAAAATATTTGCGAGTGGTTTGAAGTGTTAAAAGGCATGGACGGCTTATTAAAGCCAGAGAACATTATGAACAATTTTCCCGGTTTTGTCCATACCTTTTTTACCTAAATATTTCAAACAAACATTGTTACGCAGCTGTCTTTGAATTTGAATCCGGCTTTCAGATAAGCGTTGTGCGCTTGATGAAAATCAACATTGCTGAGTAAGCAGACGTATTTTACTTTTTCAAGCAATACCCGGCTCAATTGAGAAAGACAATTTGCGCCGATGCCTTTTCCGCGATCTTCCGCGTTGACATAAATGCCCTCGAGATACGAAACGTCAGTCGTTTCGGCGATGACATCGGCTTTGAAAACCAGCTTATCTTCATTGAAAACAACCCAGACTCTGCCCTGTTCGATGCGTCGCAGAACGCGTTTCAGATAACCGTCGCAGTCTTTTTCCATCGGGTTGACTCCCGATTCTTCAAACGCAACTTCGGCATGCGCAATAGCTACCGGCATCAATTCTTCGGCGGTTGCAAGGCGCAGTCCCGGAACCGTTTCCTGCACTATTACGGGATGTTTGATTTCAAAGAGCCGTTCTTCGCAAACGAGGCGCGGTTCTTGTTTGTCGTTTGAATAATACTGCCAGAAACTTTCAATCGAATTGCCGTCCGACATCATAATGTGAATCGGCGTTTCGGATTCTCTGGCTTTCAATGCGAGCGCGATCAATGCGTCTTCCGAGCGGGCTTCGACCAGCGTGGTATGTCCGATCAAAGCGACTCCTTCGAGTTCGCCCGCGAGATTTTTGTAGCCGTAGAAAATTCCGCGATTGTTCGGATTTTCCAAACCGTTGTCATGGATGAAGCTTGTCATCACGACCGTATGGACGGGGCGAAGTTTCAAGAATCCCAAAACTTCCTGCCGGTCGGCTTCAGTCAAGTTCTGAACGCGGCTCAGATTGGCAACTGCATTTGTGATGATATATTCAAGCGAATTTGCTTTTTGGCTGTCGGTTTGCTTATAAGCAAGTTGCAATTTCATGGTGATTTTCCTCCGGTTTTTTCCTTTTCAGGTTAGTTATCACCATAAATTACGCTGCTTGCCATTGTGTTGTCGCTGACCAAAACGCCGTCGCTGACCAAAACGCCGTCGCTGACCAAAACGCCGTCGCCAATCAAAACGCCATCGCTGACCAGAACACCGTCGCTGACCAAAACACCGTCGCTGACCAAAACACCGTCGCTGACCAAAACACCGTCGCTGACCAGAACGCCGAAGGCTGTAAAGACCGTGCCTCCGCCGAGTGTCGTGCCGTTACTAACGACTGCTTTCGGTGTCAGCGTAATGCTTGCCGGATTGTAAAAGTTGCTGTTGACGACATATTGATAGGTTGAAGGATTATTCGCAATGCCTTTATCAAACCACATATTGTTCTTGTAAGTGTTGTGGAATGTGCTTGCAAGAGTTTGTCCTTTCAGATAAGCGTGGTTTGTTAAGATTCCCTGCGACCAGCTGAATGTTACGCCGTTAAGTGTCGTGGTCGGTGTCGGGAAGCTCATACCGGAAGCCAGAAGCGATGTTCCCTGAGTCGCCGTATTGAAATCCAAATCCGTGCGATAGGCTTTTGCCAGACGCACCGCGCCTTCGAGATTCAATTGTCCTGCGCCCTGTTCGAGCATATTGTAGCCGTTCAAAGGCTGTGCGGTATATTGCAAAATCATTTTCGCCATTTGCGGTGTCAGTTTCGGATTGATCTGGAAAAGCAGAGCCGCCGCGCCCGAAACAGCCGGAGTTGACATCGAAGTTCCGCTCATTGTGATTACTTCGTCGTTAGGATTGAGTAAATTGAGCGTATTATTGACTGCGTCTAACAGAGTGTTTACCAAAAGGCTGCTTGATTTGGCGCGCGCCGCGACGATTTTGTTGCCCGGCGCGACCATATCGGGTTTCATCGCGTTATCGTAAATTTTCGTGCCGTTCGGCAAGGTATAAAAACTGCGCGTCGGTCCGTTTGAGCTGAAGGTCGCCATCACGTCATCGCTGCGCCCATCCGTATTTTTCGTGTTGACCGCGCCGACCGTCAAAGCCGACGGATCGTTGCCCGGTGAGTGAATATGACCGTAAAGTTTCTGTCCCTGCGCATTTTTGCCTTCGTTTCCGGCAGCGGCGACAACCAAAATGCCGAGCGCGCTTAATTCCTGAACTTTGCGGGTTGCCGGATCATTCGTATAGGAATCAATCGCCAAACCGCCGAGACTCAAATTAACAACCCGAATGTTGTAGGTTTGATGATTCGCTTTGATCCAATCCAGCGCATTCAAGAGCCACGAGGTTTGTCCTCTGCCCTGCGCGTCCAAAACTTTCAGATTGATAATTTTGGCGTTCGGCGCAACACCGCGCGCGCCGCCGACATCGTTTTTACCCGCGATGATGCCCGCGACGTGAGTTCCGTGACCGTAATCGTCGTCGGTGCTTGTAACACCGGCAACAAAACTCTGGCTGTAAACGATACGGCTCGCGCCGCTGCTGTTTTTGAAGGATTTATGTCCCGGCAGAATGCCCGAATCGAGAACCGCCACGCCGATGCCCGTGCCGTCCAGCGTGTAAGCCGCACGACCGTTCAAAGCCGGCTGTGAACGGGTCAGAAGTGCGCCGATCGTGTTTTCGACGTGTCCCATTTTGAGCATCGGACGGTCGGGCGACATATAATTTATGAAACCGCTCTGCGCCAATGCTTCAACCGCTCTGAGCGGCAGATTGACGACTATCGTCTCCGATGTGCCGATGCGGTCTTCGAGACGCACATTATTTTCCGCCATAATTTGACGCAAAACCTGATTGTCAGCATCTTTGGCTTGCAAAATTACGTCGAGCCGTTTTTGTCCGTCGGTTGTGTCGTTCTGTATCATTTCGCGCAAATCCGACGCGACATTATCGCCGCGGAAACCTTCGTTGTTGGATGTTTGATTTTGGAGTTCTTCGGTTTCATTGAAGTTGAGGTTTCCAAGCGAAATTGTTTCAAATATCGCGGCAACTTCCGCCTGCGGTTCGATTTTTTCGCTGTAAGCGGCTGATGAGCTTCCGCCGATGATTTGAACTTTGCCATGCAAAAGCGATTCGGTAAGTTTGTCGCTGATTTGCGATTTGCCGACGAAATTGGTCAATTCATTAACGAAAAGAATGATGTTGCCTTTCGCGTTCGTTAAATCATTGACAACCGCTTCGACGCGCTTCGCGGCTTCCGTCTGATCTTTGACATCGGCAAAAAACGTGTCGAGTTCGAGTTTGAAAACGCGTTTTCCGTTTAAGGCGGCGGGAACATTGCCTTTGACGATGCGCGAAGCCAGAAGTTTGACGACCGATTCCTGATTTTCGCCCGATTCGTCCAAAATGACCGTCTGGCGCAAATCGTTGTCGGTCAGCGATTTAACCAGTAAATCGGCTTCGCGTTCGAGATTCACGTTAAGCGAAATCTTGCCGTCGCGCGCCAAAGCGGTCAAATCCGTCGCGTATTTTGCCAGTGCCGGATATTCATTGGAGAAATTTTTTCCGGCTGTATTAACCTTTGAATTAAGATACGTTTGCGCCGCAAACGTATTGGTTAATATAAATGAAAACAAAATCAGGAGGGCAGCTGTTTTCGATATTTTTGAAAATTGCTCTTTTAGCAACATTTTTTTAGAACTCCTATCTCACAAGTCTGTAAATCAAATTCCTAAAACAGATTCAATACACGAATCTCCGCTTCCGAATTAACAAGCCTTGTGCCAAAGATGTAAAATAATAAAAATAAAAGAGTTAACATTATTCTGGTGAGCGTTGCGGATTTTTGAATCGGTCAATTTGAATTAACGAGTGAATCAAAATGACTGATTTTTGATTTGAAAATAAAATATGTCGAAAAAAAGGCTTTCAGAAAAACAAAACTTTGAGATAAACTGTTTCTCGTTTTACTCAATAAATAACGTTTGAGGAGCAAATATGCTTTTCCTGACTCAATCTGCCGCCGTTTATGGAATTGACGCGTTAATCGTTGACATCGAGGTTAATTTACAGCCCGTCAAAGGCGAAGCCGACACGTCTTCGCCGGTTCTGATCGTCGGTTTGCCCGACACCGCGATCCGCGAATCACGCGAACGAATCCGCGCCGCGATTACCAACAGTTCATATTTTTTCCCGTTTCACAAAACGACCATCAATCTTGCGCCTGCCGACGTGCGAAAAGAAGGTGCGAGCTTTGATTTGCCGATTGCGCTCGGAATTTTGGGCGCGAACGGCGATCTGGGAAATTTCGACGCGCTCGAAAACACCTTGAGCGTCGGGGAATTATCGCTTGACGGGCGCGTGCGTCCCGTGCGCGGCGCGTTGTCAATCGCGCTCCGCTGCCGCGAAAACGGCATTAAAAATCTGCTTCTGCCCGAAGAAAACGCGACCGAAGCCGCGGTCGTGCAGGAAATAAACGTTTTTCCGGTTCGTGATCTGCGGCAGGCGGCGGAAATCGCCGTCGGTTTGCAAAGCGGCAAAGGAACGCCGATTCCGCCTTTGAAACTCGACATCAAAGACATCAAGGGAAACGAAAACAAATACCGCGTGGACTTTGCGGAAGTTCGCGGGCAAAATTCGGCAAAACGCGCGTTGGAGATCGCCAGCGCAGGCGGACACAATATTCTAATGTTCGGGAACAAAGACCTGTTTTTACTTTCCAAATACGATTATGAATACAGATGGAATCAAGGAAAATCAATCCGAAAATGAACAATTAATTACGGATGAATCAATCGAACTAGTTCGGCGCGTCATACAAGACGCGCCGATTGAAACCGACGAAGATTTAGTCAAACTTGGTGAAGTTTACGACGAATAAATTATGTGATAATGTTCGGTAGGAATCTTTACCAAAGTGAATTTTTAACAATGAACGGAAAACAAGACCCGAAGCAAGCAGAACTGTTTCCCAAACCACCTAATGAAACAGAAAAAGCAGAATTGATGGACAAATCAAGCGAAATATCACGAGAAAATGAACTTGCTTTGTTAGCCCTCTCTTCTGTGCAGGGAATTGGTTTCGTAACCATTCGTAATTTATTTAATTACTTTAAGGGAAGTCTA